>JBIKKL010000209.1:0-7687 GCA_044360365.1 Burkholderiales bacterium
CAGGATGTTCGTGGAGAAGATTCGGGAGAAGCGTGCCGATTTCGACTTGAGCTACGTCCTCAAACAACGCGGCATGTTCTCGTACTCGGGGCTAAGCAAGGCGCAAGTCGTGACCCTGCGCGAAAAGTACTCGATCTACGCCATCGAAAGTGGTCGCATCTGCGTGGCGGCATTGAGCACCCGCAACATCGAGTACGTTACCGACGCAGTCGCGGACGTACTCGTATCCGTTCGCTGATTCGAGTCGAATGTGCATCCGGGGCTGCTCGACGGCACCGGATGTTGATCCCCTTCCCTCACACCTGTGCTCTGCCGAGCGCTAAGCGTTCACGGGCTCTCTCAGTCCCGCCCGCCGTAGACACCGATCGATCCACTGCGCGGTCAGCTTTTCCTGGACCGAGTTCTGTCCGAGCCGTTCACGCAAGGCCGCGAAGTCGACGCGGTCAAGGTCCTGATCCTGATTGAAGCAGGAGAAGACGTAGCTCACCTTTCCCGTCTGCGGATCCCGTTGCGGCTGGATGCACTGGGCGCATATCTCTTTCATCATGCATTGCATGGGCGAGTTGATCGACCCGATACCGCAATGCCCGGCCTTGAGATAAGGCATAAGCACACCATGGCGCGCCGCGCCGACCGCCGCCATCATGCGGTCGGAACCGATCGCCACGATACGATCAACGTCTTTCATGTCGATCGGAGGAGTGCCCAGGTCGCCGCGCGCGTAGCTTGCCATCGCCTCCACGATGTTGCCGACGAAGCTGAAATCCTGCGGCCGTCCCGGCTGGAACTTCGGCCCCTGATCGCAGCACCATACGATCACGTCGGCAGCCTGCTCGATCTCGGCGATCTTGTAGCGATCGATCGGGCGGCGATAACCTGCAAAATAGAGCACCCGACTGCCCGCCTGGCGCATCGCCTGTCCGATGGAGAACAGGACCGCGTTGCCCAAGCCGCCCCCGGCGAGCAGAACCGTCTCGTCGCCCGGGGTCTCCGTCGGCGCACCGGTCGGTCCCATGAGGACCACGCGCTCGTCGGGCTTCAGCAGGGCGCACAGGTCCGACGAACCGCCCATCTCCAGCACGATCGTCGACACGAGCCCGCGATCCGGATCGACCCAGGCTCCTGTCAAGGCCAACCCTTCCATCGCCAGGCGCGTGCCGTCCACCTTGGCGGCATAAGTTTCGAAGTTCTGCAATCGATAGAACTGCCCGGGCTTGAACGCACGTGCAGCCGCGGGGGCGTAGAGCACGATTTCGACGATATTGGGCGTCAGTCGAATCACTTCCTTGACCCGCGGACGCAAGGCGTCATCCAGCGATGCGACGAACGCCGTGTCCGAGCAGGCCTTGCTTGCCAAACGCGCCAACATGGCACGACTGACTGCGGAGTAGCCTTGGCGTGCGCTCGCCATCGCCTTGACGACGTTGCCGAAGTAGGACGGATGCATGTCGCCGAAAAAGCTCATGCAGCGACCGTCGGGCTGCCGATGCATCAAGACGTGCACCTGACTGGGCTTCGCGGCACTTCGCTCCGGCGCGACCGGTTGCCCCGACTCGTCGCATGCCTGAAAGTAGCGCCCATCGAGCGCGATACCGCTGGCATCCTCTCGGGCGAGAACCGTATTGGGCTGCGTTCCCGCTGCCACCAGCACGGAACGCGCCGCCAGGACGCTCTCCCCGCTCTTCTCCCAACGACCGTCTTCCAGGCGCGTTTGTACAGCCACTCGCACGCCGGACGCATGCCCATAGGCATCAAGCTCGATCTCGATCGGCGTCAGCCCCTCGGCGAATCGCACGCCCTCCTCGAGCGCCTTTTCGACTTCCTCGTGATTGAGGGTGTAGGACGGACTATCGACCAGCCGGCGGCGATAGGCGATCGTGGCACCTCCCCACGACTGCAGGAGCTCGAGCACGCGCGCCGGACGCCCCTCGGCAGCGGCAGCCGCGCGTTCGCGCCGAATGGATCGCGCATGTGCGATGAATTCCTCCGCGATCGATTGCTCTTCCTCGTTCCATGACGCGCGTACCGTAGGCTCGCCGCGCTCCGCCACGAGCGCCTCGTAGCGGGCGAGAAATTTTTCGACCTGGATCGGATAGTAGGCCAGCGATTCGGTCGCCGTGTCGATTGCCGTCAGGCCGCCGCCGATGACCACGACCGGAAGCCGCAGTTGCATGTTGGCCAGCGACTCCTTCTTTGCCGCGCCGGTAAGCTGCAGTGCCATCAAAAAATCAGACGCCGTGCGCACGCCCCGCGCCAACCCGTTGGGGAGGTCGAGCAACGTCGGTTTGCCGGCGCCGGCACAAAGCGCAATATGGTCGAAGCCATAGCCAAACGCATCTGCCACGTCGAGGGTGCCGCCGAACCGCACGCCGCCGTGCATGGAAAAGAGCGATCGTCGCTCGAGCAGCAGCCGAATGATCTTGAGGAAGTTCTTGTTCCAGCGCACGGTGATGCCGTATTCGGCTACCCCGCCAAAGCCCGCCATCACACGCTCGTCCAGCGCTTCGTAAAGCGCATCGACATCGCGGACCGGTTCGAAGGGCGCCCGCTCGCCGCGATCGGTCACGCCGGAAAGCCGGCTGTCGAGCGGCTCGATCTTTAGCCCATCGATGGCAACGACCGTATGCCCCTCGTTGAGCAGGTAGTGCGCCAGCGTGAACCCCGCGGGCCCCATCCCAACGACAAGCGCCCGACGGCCGGTGGATACCTTCGCATATGGCGCCCGCAGATTAAGGGGGTTCCAGCGCGTCAGCAGACTGTAGATTTCGAAGCCCCAGGGCAGCGCCAGGACATCCTTCAGTGTGCGCGTTTCCGCTTGCGGAATGTCGACCGGATCCTGCTTCTGATAGATGCACGCCTTCATGCAATCGTTGCAGATGCGATGTCCGGTCGCCGCCGCCATGGGATTGTCCACAACGATCATCGCGAGCGCGCCGAGCGGCTGCCCTTCCACCTTGAGCTTGTGAAACTCGGAGATGCGCTCCTCCAGCGGACATCCGGCGAGCGTGACGCCGAACGGGGTTTTCTTGAAGGGGCCAGGCGTTCCGTCGGCGTGCGCCTTCTCCCGCAAGCCATGCGAGCAGGAATCCTTGCCCTGTTCGTGACACCAGATGCAGTAGTTGGCCTGATCCAGCGCTCCCACAAGATCGGTGCCGTGATCCGTCAGGGCGAATCCCTCGCGACGCCGAACGTGCTCCAGATGAAAAACCTTGTAGCCCTGGGTGCTCGTCTGCGTCGCAGGCACGAGACGCATGGGATCGAGTTTGCGCGGCAGCTTGAAGAGGATGCCGGCCCGGTGCATGGTCCGTCCTGCCTCGGTATGGATGGCCCAGCCCGCATAATTGAGTGCGAGCTGCAGGGGTTCGGCATGCTCGGCCTCGCTTGCTTGCCAGCGGGTCACGTGATCGGCGAAGGCCAGTTCGGTAAACGGCTCGCCGAAGCGCTCGGTGAGCGCAGCACGCGCCGCATCGGCATCGAACGATACGACGTCCTGCGGCTTCACCTTGGTGGCCGCACGCCGCTGCACGAATAATCGCTTGCACGAGTAGAGGCAGGCCACGCGGCCGTGCTCGGCTCGGAGCTTCGCCAGTTGGGCGTCGATACCGAACAATTCGGCGATGAAATCCTCCAGATGGGGCGCCACCTCGAGGAGGAGCGTGGCCTCCTCTTTGCGAGCAAGGCGATCCGGACGATCGCGTCCGGCGAGCAGCCGCTGGTGCAAGGCTGAATCGGACGCACCAAGCCAGTCGAGAAAACGCTGATCCAGCCGAGCCAGGCCCTCGGGCTGATAAAGATCGACGAACGATAAACCGTGTGCCAGTGAAAGCATGATTCCCGTTTAAGTGTGCAATGCGGAAAGATGAACGACTATACCAGTCTGCCTTGTCGAAGCGAATCGCAGCCCGGATACTTGCAGACTGGGCAGTCGAACGACCTGATCGAGGTCAGCCGTGGCGACCTCACGCCCGGCCGAACAAGGATGCATTCGATGCGAATGACGACATTGCAGCGGATCGTTTGGGTACTGATTTGCGCGTGTCTTGCGGCGATTCTCTACGTCGCCTTCCGCGGCTATCTCACGCCGGCACTGCTGATCGATTTCGCGAACGGCATGCTCTGCTGAGTGCAGCAGCGGTCTGCCAGCAAGGACAATACCCACGGTCTCTCTCGAAGGCGATCACTCAACCGCCTTGAATTCTCTCCGCCGCGATCACGGCGTTTTCGATGAGCATCGCGACGGTCATCGGCCCGACGCCTCCGGGAACGGGGGTGATGAAGGCTGCCTTGGGGACGATTGCATCGAAATCTGCATCCCCCGCAAGCTTGCCACTGGGGAGACGGTTGACCCCGACATCGAGCACTACGGCTCCTGGCTTGATCATGTCGCCTTTGAGGAGATGCGGACGTCCGACGGCGACGACGACGACGTCGGCCGAACGCGTCACTGCACCGAGATCCGCCGTACGGGAATGACAGACGGTCACGGTCGCATCGCGCTCGAGCCCCAACAAGGCCATGGGTTTACCCACGATCTCGCTGCGTCCGACGACGACGAAATGCTTGCCTCGCAGCTCGATTCCGTATTCATCGATGAGCCGCAGAATGCCCGCAGGCGTGCAAGGGCGGAAGCCGGGTTCGTTTTGCAGCAAGCGCCCGAGACTCACGGCATGCAGGCCATCCACGTCTTTCGCCGGCGCGATGTGATCGGCCACGACGTGAGAGTGGATGCCAGGCGGCAAAGGCAACTGAACGAGGATGCCGTGTACCGTCGGATCGGCATTGAGCGCCTCAACTTGCGCGAGTATCTGCGCTTCGGTCGCACGTTCGGGAAGCTCGAACTCCCCTCCCAAAATGCCCGCCTGCTCGCAAGCACGGATCTTGGCCCGGATGTAGACCTTCGACGCCGGGTCGTCGCCCACACGAACGACGGCGAGTCTCGGGTGGACGCCACGCCCCTTGAGCGCTGCGACGCGATGAGACAGTCCGTCCAGGACTCGCTGCGCGACCGCCTTGCCGTCGATCAACGTGGCCGACATCAGAAAGGAACCCAGTTACGGAGACGCATTCGTCGAGGTACGAGAAGCAATCGATGCATTGGACTCAAGCACCTGAAAAAAGATTTCGTCGTGGCGGATCATGCCCAATTCGCTGCGCGCACGCTCTTCGACCGCACCAAGACCTTCCTTCAGATCCCTGACCTCGGCGTCGAGCGCCAGGTTGCGCGCGGACAACCGTTCGTTGGTCTGCTGCTGGGCGGCGATCTGTCGATCGATATCCCAGACGCGCATCCAGCTGCCCTTGCCCAGCCACAAGCCGTACTGCAGGGAAACGACCAGTCCGATCAGGAGCAGGGCAAATACGCGGGCAGTCATCGGCGGACAGGCTGCGCTCAGTCCCAGTCGAGTTGATAGAAGGCGCGACGACCGGCATAGGTCGCCGCATCGCCGAGATCCTCTTCGATGCGCAGCAACTGATTGTACTTGGCCAGCCGATCGGAACGAGACAACGATCCCGTCTTGATCTGCAGGGCATTCGTCGCGACGGCGATGTCGGCGATCGTGGTGTCCTCGGTCTCTCCGGAGCGATGCGAGACGACGGCCGTGTAGCCAGCCGTCTTCGCCATCTCGATCGCTTCCAGAGTTTCGGTCAGCGTACCGATCTGGTTGATCTTGATCAGCACGGAGTTGGCGATGCCGCGCCGGATACCCTCGCGAATGATCTTGGGATTCGTACAGAAGACGTCGTCGCCGACCAGCTGCACCTGGCCGTCAAGACGCTCGGTCAGGATCTTCCAGCCATCCCAATCGCCCTCGGCCATTCCGTCTTCGATGCTGATGATCGGATAGCGATCGACCAGCCCGGCAAGGTATTCCGCGAATTCTGTCGAACTCAGGCTCTTGCCCTCTGAAGCAAGCTGATAGGCGCCGTTCTCGTAGAACTCGGAGGCCGCGCAATCGAGGGCAATGGCGACCTGCTTCCCCGGCTCATAGCCGGCGGCCTCGATGGCTTCCATCATCAGGGCAAGCGCAGCCTCGTTGCTTTGAAGGCTGGGAGCGAAGCCGCCTTCGTCGCCGACCGTGGTCGGCATCCCGCGACCGTGGAGGATCTTCTTGAGCGCCTGGAACACTTCGGAACCACATCGAAGCGCTTCGCGCAAGCTGTCCACACCAAGCGGGATGAGCATGAATTCCTGCAGATCGAGATTGTTGTTCGCATGCGCGCCGCCGTTGATCACGTTCATCATCGGAACGGGCAGCGCCATCCGGCCGGCCCCGCCGATATAGCGATACAGAGGCAGCCCGGCCTCCTCGGCAGCAGCCTTGGCAACCGCGAGAGACACCGCGAGCATCGCGTTCGCGCCAAGACGGGATTTGCTTTCCGTGTCGTCGAGATCGATCAGTGTCTGATCGATGAAACTCTGCTCGCTGGCATCGAGGCCGATGATCGCTTCACAGATTTCGGTATTGACGTTCTCGACTGCGCGCAGGACCCCCTTGCCGTTGAACCGCGCACTGTCCCCGTCCCGCAGTTCGACGGCTTCGCGCTCACCGGTCGACGCCCCCGACGGCACGGCTGCACGCCCCATCACGCCCGATTCGAGGAGCACATCCGCTTCCACCGTCGGAAAGCCGCGGGAATCCAGTATCTCGCGTGCAACCACGTCAACTATCGCACTCATGTGTCGTCCCTCGAAGAATTATGGATGGGCGTTCAGTCGACGAGTTTCTGCTCGGCGAACGGTTGAGACTTGACGAAGCGATCGATCCCCTGCAGCACGCAGAGCAGGGATTCCATCAGATCGAGCGGCCATGCGTTTGGACCATCGGACAAGGCTTTGGCCGGATCCGGATGCGTTTCCATGAAAAGACCGGATATTCCTGCTGCAACGGCCGATCGCGCGAGCACCGGCACGAACTCGCGCTGTCCCCCGCTTGCGCTGCCCTGCCCGCCCGGCAACTGTACCGAGTGAGTGGCATCAAAAACGACCGGGCATCCGGTCTCGCGCATGATCATGAGCGACCGCATGTCGGAGACGAGATTGTTGTAGCCGAAACTGTAGCCGCGTTCGCAGACGAGGATGTTGTCGGCAGCGCTTGCTTCGCGAGCCTTGAGCACCACGTTCTTCATCTCGCCTGGCGAGAGAAACTGGCCCTTCTTGATGTTGACCGGTTTGCCCGATGCGGCCACAGCGCGAATGAAATCGGTCTGCCGGCACAGGAAGGCCGGTGTCTGCAGAATATCGACACATGCCGCCACGGTCGCGATCTGATCGGTTTCGTGCACATCGGTCAGCACAGGCAGTCCGAGTTCGGACCGCACCTCCGCGAGGATCTTCAATCCTTCGTCCATACCGAGACCACGAAACGAACCGCCGGAGCTTCGATTGGCCTTGTCGAACGATGCCTTGAACACGAACGGTATGGCCAATCGGGAACAGATGTGCTTCAGACGCTCCGCCGTGCGCATGATGAGTTCGCGCGACTCGATGACACACGGGCCGGCGATCAGAAAGAAGCGGTGTTCCAGCCCCACGTCGAAGTTACAAAGTTTCATCGGCTCGCTCCGGTTCGCACGCAGTTCATGATGCCGAACCTGGACCGGGGTGATCGATCGCATGATTCGCCGCCGCTGCGATGAACGCGCTGAACAGGGGATGTCCGTTGCGCGGCGTGGAGGTGAACTCCGG
>JBIKKL010000361.1:0-5357 GCA_044360365.1 Burkholderiales bacterium
CATCCCAGCGCGTTCGATGGCTTCGCGAAAAAGGTTGTTCACCTCGTACCGGTGTCGGTGGCGCTCGGCAATGACCGCGGACCGATAAATCGAGCGTACCGTGGTTCCTTCGGCCAGCGAACATTCCTGCCCACCGAGACGCATCGTGCCGCCGAGATCGGATTGCACCGACCGCTGCTCGGTCTGACCGTCGCGGGTGTGCCACTCCGTAATCAGGGCCACCACCGGATGCTTCGTCTGAGGATCGAACTCGGTGCTGTGCGCATCGGCGAAGCCGACGACGTTGCGAGCGAACTCGATGATGGCGAGCTGCATGCCGAGACAGATGCCCAGATACGGAATCTTCTGTTCGCGGGCGTACCGGATCGCCGCAATCTTGCCCTCGACGCCGCGCTTGCCGAATCCGCCTGGCACGAGGATCGCGTGCATTCCCGCCAGGCAACCCGGCCCATCGCGTTCGATCGTTTCCGAATCGATGTAATGGATGATCGGCTTGGCTCCGGTATGGATGCCGGCGTGGATGAGCGACTCGGAGAGCGATTTGTAGGACTCGGTGAGATCGACGTATTTGCCCACCAGAGCGATGTCGACCGAAGACTTCGGATGCTCGAGCTTGTCGATCAATTGTTCCCACACGCTCAGGTCGGCGGGAGGCGGATCGAGCTCCAGGGTCCGGCACACGATGTCGTCAAGATTCTGGGCATGCAGCTTCGCCGGGATCTTGTAGATCGAATCGACATTGACCGCAGAGATGACTGCTTCCATCGAGACGTTCGTGAAGAGCGCAATCTTGCGCCGCTCGTCCGGCGGCAGTTCGCGGTCGGCGCGACACAGCAGAACGTCGGGCTGGATGCCGATGCCCCGAAGTTCCTTCACGGAGTGCTGGGTCGGCTTGGTCTTCATCTCGCCCGCCGAGCCTATATAGGGCACGAGGGTGAGATGGATGTAGCACGCATGATGGCGCGGCAGTTCGATCCCCATCTGCCGGATCGCTTCGAGAAACGGCAACGACTCGATGTCGCCAACGGTGCCGCCGATTTCGACGATCGCAACTTCGGCGTCCCCCGCTCCTAGACGAATGAAGTTCTTGATCTCATCGGTGATGTGCGGAATGACCTGCACGGTGCCGCCGAGATACTCTCCGCGGCGCTCCTTGCGGATGACGCTATCGTAGATCTGGCCCGTGGTGAAATTGTTGCGCTTCGTCATCCGGCAGTTGACGAAGCGTTCGTAATGGCCAAGATCGAGATCGGTCTCGGCGCCATCTTCGGTGACGAAGACTTCGCCGTGCTGAAAGGGACTCATCGTACCCGGATCAACGTTGATGTACGGGTCCAGCTTGAGCATCGTGACGCGAATTCCCCGAGTTTCGAGGATGGCCCCCAAAGAGGCGGCGGCGATGCCTTTGCCCAGGGAGGACACAACGCCACCTGTGACAAAGATATATCGCGTCATCGGTCGGTTCCTGCCAAAGAATGATAGCTCAATCGGTTGCGGCCAACAACGCCGCGCAGGTCTCGCCTCGCCGTCCTCGCCCTCTGCATCGGCATCACGACGCACCCTTCTTGCCAGCGAGATAAAGCCAGGTCTCGATCACCGAATCGGGATTCAGGGAAAGACTCTCGATGCCTTCGCTTACGAGCCACTGTGCGAGGTCGGGATGATCCGAGGGGCCCTGGCCACAGATGCCGACGTATTTGCCGGCACGCCTGCAGGCCTGGATCGCAAGATGGAGCATCGCCTTGACAGCCGGATCGCGCTCGTCGAACTCCCCGGCGACGATGCCCGAATCGCGGTCCAGACCGAGCGTAAGCTGCGTCATGTCGTTCGATCCGATCGAGAAGCCGTCGAAGTATTGCAGGAACTCGTCGGCCAACACCGCGTTGGCGGGGATCTCGCACATCATCACGATGCGCAATCCGTTCTTGCCCCGTTCGAGGCCGTGCGCCTTGAGCAATTCGATGACGCGTTGCGCCTCGCCCAATGTGCGTACGAACGGGACCATGATCTCGACGTTCGTCAGCCCCATCTCGTCGCGAACCTTGCGCAGGGCGCGACACTCGAGTTCGAAGCAATCCCGGAAGGATTCAGCGATGTAGCGGGCTGCCCCACGAAACCCGAGCATCGGATTCTCTTCACGCGGCTCGTATTTCGTTCCGCCGACGAGACTCGAATACTCGTTGGATTTGAAATCGGACAAGCGCACGATCACCGGCTTCGGAAAGAAAGCGGCACCGAGGGTCGCAACACCTTCGACGATTTTCTCGACGTAAAACGACACCGGATCCGGATAACCGGCACTCTGCTTTTCCACCGCCCGCTTCAAATCGGCCGGCAGGTTCGGGTAGTTCAGGATCGCCTTCGGGTGAACGCCGATCATGCGCGCGATGATGAACTCGAGCCGGGCAAGACCGACCCCTGCGTTCGGCAGGCGCTGGAACTCGAAGGCAAGCTCCGGATTGCCGACATTCATTGCAATCTTGACCGGCGCTTTGGGCATGGAATCGAGAGATAGATTGATCTCCTCGACCTCGAGCAGGCCCGCATAGACGTTCCCCGTATCGCCCTCGGCGCAAGAAACCGTCACCGGATCGCCCTCGCGCAGAAGCCGAGTGGCCTCACCCGTCCCCACCACGGCCGGAATGCCGAGTTCCCGCGCAATGATGGCAGCATGACACGTGCGCCCCCCGCGGTTGGTGACGATGGCGGCTGCACGCTTCATCACCGGCTCCCAGTCGGGATCGGTCATGTCGGTCACCAAGACGTCCCCGGGCTGCACCCGATCCATCTCCTGCGGATCGCGCACCAGCCGAACATGACCCGCTCCGACCTTCTGTCCGATCGCGCGGCCGCTCACGAGGATTTCCGAGCGCGATTTCAATCGATAGCGTCTGAGCGAATCCAGGGCGGCCTGCGCTTTCACCGTTTCCGGGCGTGCCTGCAGAATATAGAGCTGCCCGTCGATGCCGTCCTTGCCCCACTCGATATCCATCGGGCGCCCATAATGCGCCTCGATGGTCATTGCGAGTCGTCCCAGTTGCTCGACATCGGCGTCGGTGATGCAGAACTTCGTCCGCTGCGCATCGGGCACGGCTTCCGTGTCGACGGATTTTCCGGGTTCGCGGCTGTTCGAATAAACCATGCGAACAGCCTTGCCGCCGAGCGAGCGCCGCAGAATGGCTGGTCGCTTCGCCGCGAGCGCAGCCTTGTATACGTAGAACTCATCCGGATTGACGGCCCCCTGCACCACGGCTTCGCCGAGGCCGTAGGCTGCGGTAACGAAGACGACCTGATCGAATCCCGACTCCGTATCGAGGGTAAACATCACGCCGCTTGCGGCGAGGTCGCTGCGCACCATCCGCTGCACACCAGCCGACAAGGCGACCTCGGCGTGAACGAAGCCGTGGTGGACCCGATACGCGATGGCGCGATCGTTGTAGAGCGACGCGAACACACGGCGAATCGACGCGAGGACGTTGTCGATGCCGTGCACGTTTAGATAGGTCTCCTGCTGCCCGGCAAAGCTTGCATCCGGGAGATCCTCCGCAGTCGCGGATGAGCGTACAGCCACCGAGACGTCGCCCCCCATCTCTTCCTGCATCGTCGCGTAAGCATCCCGGACTGAAGATTCGAGTGCCGGCGGAAGCGGATGCGACTCGATCCATGCCCGAACCTGCGCACCACAGCGCGCAAGCGCCTGGACATCCTCGATGTCGAGTTCGCTCAGGGCTTTTTCGATCTGCTTGTCGAGATCCTGATGAGCGAGAAATTCCCGAAAGGCTGCAGCCGTCGTGGCGAACCCGCCGGGCACGCGAATACCGAGCGGCGCCAATTCGCCGATCATCTCGCCCAGGGATGCGTTCTTTCCGCCTACCCGTCCGATGTCGGCCATGCGGAGGTCTTGAAGCCAAGCGAGATAATCGTCAGCCATGGGGACCCATCTTGGTTGTAAGCGGTGGGGAAAGGCTATATTTTACCCGTTCAATCTGCCGACGCGAGCACTTATGCATCCGGACAACGGCCAGTCAAGGCGCACGGCCTTTTTCGTATCGGACCGCACGGGCATCACCTGCGAAATGCTCGGTCACAGCCTGCTCACGCAGTTCGAAGGCGTGCGGTTCATCGAACTCACCAAGCCCTTCGTGGACTCCGCGGAAAAGGCCCATGCGCTCGTCAAGGAAATCAACCTTGCCGCACATGAGGACGGTCAGCGCGCCGTAGTCTTCTGCACACTCGTCAATTCCGAACTCGAACGCATACTCTCCGGCGCCAACGCACTCGTAGTCGACTGCTTCCAATCCTTCATCAAGACGCTGGAAGACGAACTCGGACTGCATTCGGCTCGGGTCGTCGGCCGCTCCCATAGCGCCGATGACCTGGGCGAATATCATCGCCGTATCGAAGCAGTGAACTTCGCCCTCAGCCACGACGACGGAATCTCCACCCGTGATCTCGGCGAAGCAGATATCGTGCTCGTGGGCGTGTCTCGCTGCGGAAAGACCCCAACGTGCCTCTACATGGCGCTTCAGTACGGGATCAGAACCGCGAACTACCCTTTGGTCGCCGAGGATTTCAATCGCAACTCCCTGCCGCCGCAACTTCATCAATTGCGACGCAAACTCTACGGCCTCACCATTCTGCCCGAGCGCCTGCATCTGGTTCGCAACGAACGCCGCCCCGGCAGTCGTTATTCCACGCTCACCAATTGCCAGTTCGAAGTTCGTGCGGCCGAGGCGCTGATGCGTCAGGAAGGTGTGCCGTACATCGATACGACAAGCAAGTCGATCGAGGAGATCGCCGCCACGATCCTGCACGACACGCGCTTGGTCAGACACGTCTACTGACACGGTTCGAGTACGCCAGGGAACCAGGCTTCCCGCAGCCCGCGGTGCAGCTATCCGCGCGCAGGCGTGTTTCGTTGCCGGACGCGTTCGAACAGGAGGATGGCCGCAGCGGCACCGACGTTCAACGACTCCACGCCAGGCGCCATGGGGATCGTCACGCGACTGCCGGCACGCGACTGCAACGCATCGCTGAGCCCCGCTCCTTCGCCACCGAAAACAAATGCGGTCGAGCCGGTGAGGTCGAAGTCCTGCGGCGGCCGCCCTCCCCGCGCAACGGTGACGACGACGGTGCCGTCGAACCCATCCAGCGCAGCCTCAAGATCGACACCGCTGCGCACCGTGAGGGCGAAATGCCCCCCCATGCCTGCGCGCAGCGTGCGCGGCGCCCAGGCGTCCGCACACCCGGCGGAAAGCAGCACCTGCTCCACGCCGGCCGCAGCGGCAGTCCGAATGATGCTGCCTACGTTGCCCGGATCCTGTACCCCCTCCAGCAGCACGTTCGCACGTCCAAGC
>JBIKKL010000559.1:0-3657 GCA_044360365.1 Burkholderiales bacterium
AGATCGCATTGCGCAGATCGCTCCTGAATCTGCTCGCTGTCGAAGCGCGCGGCGGAACGGTCGCGACGCTGTAACGAAGAGCTCCCTTTGCGCCGTATTTCGAACCTGAAACGGTACGGGTACATGGAGTGCGTTGCCCCTGGCACTACAGGAGAACGCGGTGCAAGTGTCGAGCTGGAAGTGGCTCATCGTCGGTTGCGTGCTCGGCAGTAGTTTCATCGCTCTTTCCTTTTGGATTTGGGAGCGGGAGAGCCCAACAGTAGCGTCGGCGAGTTCCCCGCCGACCCTGACGAACGCAGAAGTCCGCGTAGGCATACCGGACTTCAATCGACTCGCCGAGCGAGTCGGCCCTGCGGTCGTCAACGTGACGACGCGAACGGCAAGATTGCATGTCGTCGATACCGCAGAGCGACATTTCGGACTTTATCGTAGCCTGACGGGGCATGACGAGGGCGCCGAGCGCACGCTGGTCGGGATTGGATCCGGGTTTGTGTTTCGAGCGGACGGCTTCATTCTTACCAATGCGCACGTCGTGGCGGGCGCCGAAGAGATTTACGTGCGATTGCCGGGCCGGCGCAATCAGGTCCGTGCACGGGTCGTGGGCAGCGATGCCGACACAGACATCGCGCTCCTGAAGATCCGCGCGGACCGGCTACCCGTGGTGAGGGCAGGTAGCTCCCTGGATCTCAGGGTCGGCGATTGGGTCGCCGCCATCGGATCGCGGTTCGGATTCGACAACACTATTACCGCAGGCATTTTGAGCGCCAAGGAGCATCGCCTCCCGCAGGGCCCGCAGACGGCGTTCCTGCAAAGCGATGTCGCCATCAACCCGGGTGGCTCCGGCGGGCCGCTCGTGAATCTGCAGGGCGAGGTCGTCGGTATCAACTCGAACATCTATACGCGGACCGGCGGCTACATGGGTGTGTCGTTTGCCATACCGATTGAAACGGCCATGCAGGTGGGAGATGTCCTGCGTCGAGCGGGCCATCGAAGTCAGGCTGCGCGCGACCGGGCGGAACGCGGCGCCATCATGCTGGCAATCGAAAGCGTGCCGACCGAAGCGGGGGCATTCGCCGATCATTGACGCGAGCAGCGGTTTGCAAAAGCGGTACGGGCTGCCCCTCCTGGGCAGTATGTTCAAACGGCTTGGAGGGGGCGCAACATGATCAAATGGGCCATCATCTTTTTCGTGATTTCGCTGATCGCGGGCGTTTTCGGTTTCACGAACATCGCGGCCGGTGCGCGCGGCATCGCCAAGGTGCTCTTCTTCATCGCGTTGACGATCTTCCTCATCGTGCTCGTTTTCGGCGTGTTGCTCGGTGTGCTCGTGTTCTAGGGCGCCTGGCGTCGGCGATTCGCGGCCGCCCGTGGCCAGTCGTTGCGATAGAGCTGATGCGTGGCACAAGCGTCGACACACGAGTGCTCGACCGCAACGTAACCACGGCCAGCCTGGGCATCTCGCCCGGAAGCGTTTCTACTGCGAGGGCTTTGCACCGAGGGTGCGCAATGCATGCTCGGTCAGCGCACGAGCCAACGGGACTTTGTACGCGTTCATGGACAGCGGTTCGGCTTCATCGAGCGCCGAGCGTACTGCCGCTGTCATTCGGGCGTCGTCGTAGGGTTCGTCGCGCAACATCGTCATGCGCGTTCCGATGGACCAGGGGATCGTCGCGCCCCCTCCCAGGACGGCCTCGATGGACTCGATGCGCCCCGCGCATTGCCGAAGCCTGGCCGCGACCGCTCCCCAGGGCGAACGACCATTCGTTGCGTTCCATCGCCTTGAGGAAAATGCTGGGGCCCAGCGTCGCCGTCGGCGGAAGTCGCACGGCGATGACCATTTCGTCCGGGTCGAGCAGTGTTTCGCAGCGGCGCTCGGCAACCGGAGGCTGCAGGAATTCCGCGATCGGCAGACAGCGCGCCCCGCGACGGCTCTTCAGGTCGATCGTTGCATCCAGGGCCGTGAGGGCACAGGCCAGGTCCGAGGGGTGCACAGCGCGGCAAACGCCTGTATCGAATACAGCGTGGCCCTGATTCGAGCCTGTTCGCGCGTGACACTCGGCGCCACCCTTGAGCCAGCAGTAAAACGCAGGACTGGGGAAGTACCAGCACCGAGGCCTTTGCAGCCACGTGCCGATGAACGTCGCCATATTGCGTAGCTGGGGGCTGGCGGCCTGGGTCGAGGCGGGATAGTGCTCGGCCAGCGTCGGATGCCCGGCAATCTGCGCGAGCGTCGTAAGCGCGCCGAGGCAGGCGCCATCCGATGCGATTGCGATGCCCGCCGAGAGGTCGGAAATTCGCCGCAATCCGATCAGCAGCTCAGGCTGATCGATACCGGATTTCATCAGCGGGAAAAGTCTGTCCCGCCCGCCAGCAGACGCGTAGCAGAGGGGGATGCCTCTGCGAGTGTACGCAGGCAATCGTCGAGCGATGTCGCGCCATGATACGAGAGCGGTCCCATCACGAAGCCTCCGGGCGATCGCAAAGGGTGGTTCGCGGCGGCCCGCTCAAGGCTTCCAACATACTGCAGGCGTCGACCGGAAGATTGTAGATGCGCACACCCACGGCATCGAAAATAGCGTTCGTGATGGCGGGGGCTGTCGGAATGATCGGCGGCTCGCCCAACCCCTTGACGCCTGCGCTGTTCGCCAGCTCGTCAGGGAGATCCAGGCGCGCATGCTGGATGTCCGGGGTGTCCGCGACTGTCGGTGCTTTGTAGTCTTCGAGATTTGCGTTCAGCACGGCACTCGGATCGCTCTCTATCGCATCGCTTCCGGCATGCGAGCGCTCTTCGTTCACGGTGGCGCCTCAGATGGGTATGACATTGCCGTTTTGAATGCGGATCCGGTCGCCCCGCCGTACCACGGGAGCAGACTCCTGGCCGACGGCCTGATACGACCCATCATCCATGCGCACGACGATGCGGTACGCTTCGTCGCCGCCGCGACTTCGGCGTTCGATTTCCCGCCCGGCGTAGGCCCCGCCCGCCGCGCCTGCGATCGTCGCCGCCGTATTGCCGCTGCCGCTGCCGATTTGATGCCCAAGCAGTCCGCCTACGACGGCGCCGCCTATCGTGCCCAACACGCCTGGGTTGGATCGTTCCACGCGTTCGACTGATTCCACCGTCCCGTACCCTGCACGCACGCCGGAACTATCGACGCCTGCCGTTGCGCCCATGGTGCCGCCGGGGCCGGGGGTGGTGCACGCGGATAGACCCAGCATCAGCATCAGGCTCAGTGCGAAAGTATGAATCTTCATGAGGTTTTCCGATAAAAGGGTTGTCGTCGATCGTCTCATTCGCAGTTTGCGTGCCAGTGTGTGCCGCTCCATCGGTAGACAGCGGGTCAGGAATGCCGCGTGCGATCAGCAGTCGTATGCAACACCGGGGAGGTAGTTTCGTGCGTCTAAAGCTCGTCTCTTACAACGTCCATGGATGCGTCGGCTGGGACGGGCGTTTCGACCCGGGACGAATTGCGGCCGTCCTCGATGAAACGGGCGGAGACATCGTCGCATTGCAGGAGGTGCCGACGCTCCAGCGTGGAGGCCAGCGCCTCCTCCAATGTGTTTGCGATTCGACGGGGCTGCAACCGGTCATCGGCAGTGAACTGGTTGGACGCTTCGCTCACTACGGTAATGCGCTACTGACGCGTTTCCCTTGCG
>JBIKKL010000560.1:0-3656 GCA_044360365.1 Burkholderiales bacterium
TTGCGAGCCTGCCGGCCCGGGCGCTTCGGGCCCGAGCCACGAATCTCGAACGCGCGATCCGGACCGCTTCGGAAAGAATTCGAGCGACGGGTCTGCCCGTGCGCATCGTCGATCTCGCTGCGGGCGATGGCCACCACGTGATGGACGCGATTCACAAGCTCGGGATCCTGCCGGAGTCGGTGCTGCTCTGCGAATCCGACGAGGCACGGGTGACAGAAGCCACCCGGTTCGCGCATGAACGAGATCTCGGCGGGATACTGCGCATCGTACGAGCCCACCGGCACGACGAACAGTGGATCGCATCGCTTGCGCCGCACACCACCCTCGCGATCGCGCCACTCCGGGAACTGGCGAGTGATCCGCCCCGCACAGTGCAAACGATGCTCGGCGGACTGGCCCGCGCGATTCCCCCGGGTGGCTGCATGATCCACTCGACCGGGCCGCACCATCCGGAATGGCATCGTCACGCCGCAGCACTGATGCCGATCAGCGAAACCAGCGCAACTCGAACCGGCACAGCGCTGTGCCAGGCGGACCTCGATCGCTGCATCGAATCCGCCGGCTTCCACCTCCATGATCGCTGGGTGGACGAGTGGGGGGTCTTCAGCGTTTCGTTGTGCGTTCGCGCCGGCTCGGAAGCGATGATGCGAGGACTCGTCTCGCGCTAGACGCTACTGCGCGAGCTTTGCTCCCGAATCCTGCGCGACCTTGCGCCAGCGAGCCGCTTCCGAAGCGATCCGCTGCCGGAACTCACCGGCCGTGCTGCCGACGATGATCGTCCCATCGTCCTCGAGCTTGCGCAGGATCTCCGGCGAGCGCGCCGCACGCACGAGTTCGGCGTTCATGCGTTCGATGAGCGCGGGTGGCGTGGCCCCCGTGACTCCGACGCCGATCCATTGCTCATAGTTGAAACCCGGTGCACCCTGCTCGGCCATGGTGGGAACGTCGGGGAGGACTTTCGAACGCTCGGCCGTCGTCACGGCGAGCAGGCGGACCTTGCCGGCCTTGATGGTCGGCATCATCTGCGAGATGCCGCTCAGCGCGATCTGCACTTCGTTCGACATGAGCGCGGAACTCGCGGGGCCGCCGCCCTTGTAGTTGATGATCTGCACGTTGATGCCGACGATAGAGTTGTACCACTGCCACCCGAGTTCGGCGAAGCTGCCGGCGCCTGAGGTGCCGACGTTCACCTTCCCCGGATTCGCCTTGGCATAGGCAATGTACTCGCTCATCGACTTCACTGGAAACGACGGATGCACGATCACGATGCTCGGCCGGCGACTCATCAAGGCGACCGGCGCGATGTCCTTGAACGGATCGTACGGCAGATTCGGATAGGAGATGTTGCTGAAGGTGAACGTCGGGGTGAGCATGATGCCCATGTGCCCGTCCGGCGCCGACTTGACTACGAAGTGCGCACCGATCGTCGATCCGGCGCCGGGCTTGTAGTCGACGACGACGGGCTTGCCGAGATTCTCGGCCATGCGCGTCGCATACAAGCGCGTTTCGATGTCTACTGCGGCACCGGGTTGCAGGCCGACCACGAGGGTCACAGGCCTGGCCGGCCATGCCGGGGCACTCTGCGCTGCCGCGGACGTACTGGCTGCCAGGGCGGACGCCGTCAGCGCCCACGTCAAAGTTCGCTTGCCCATCTTCTCCTCCTTTGTCGCGAATGTGGTCGCGTCCGTCGAGCCGCATGCAAAGCGTCCGCGGGGGACGATCGAACTTCGCTCTAGTTTCGCTTCCTCAGCATCGGCTCCACGCTGCCTGCAATGCCGGCGAGCAGCAGCACGGTCAGAAACGCATTCTGGGGCCCAAGATGGCCGAGCGTCGGATCGAACCATTCGGTGAGCGAATGATTGCCGCCGCTCCTGCCGCCGCCCGGAATCGCGATGGCGGGGATGCCCAGACTGATCGGAATATTGCAGTCGGTCGAACTGAAGCCGTACTGGATGCGCTCGATGCCGAGCGATTGCACCGCGGCGACCGTCGCTTCCACGATGGGAAGCGACTGCGACTGCTCACCCGCCGGACGCTTGCCGAGATCCTCGATCTTCACGCAAAGTTCGTTCGACTTCCATCGCGCGTTCTCGTCTTTGGCCGACGCTTCGATGATCGCCAGCACCTTCGATGCCGTGCGCTCCAGTTCCTCGGCCGAGTTCGATCGGACGTCGACATCCATCGAGGCATCCTCGGCGATGGCCGTCGCACCGGTGCCCCCGCGGACACGCCCGACGTTGAACGTCGTCTTGGGATCGGCGGGTGTCTGGAGATCGGCGATCCGCGCGATGGCACGCCCCATCGCATGTGCGGCACTCGGCGTGCCGAAAGCACCGAAGCTGTGGCCACCGGGTGCCGTATAGGTCACGCGATATCGACAACTGCCCGTCGCACCCAGCGTGACCCGCCCCATATCCCCACCGTCCACCGAGATGAATCCGTCGATTTCGGGATGATCCCGGAACAAGGCACGCGCGCCGCGCAGATTGCCGAGCCCTTCTTCGCCGACGGTGCCGACGAACCACACGTCTGCCACCGTGGGCAGCGCCGTCGCTGCGAAGGCACGAGCGACGGAGAGCACGGCAGCGAGCCCGCGACTGTCGTCACGTATGCCCGGAGCGTAATAGAGTCCATCACGCTTCGTGATCGTGAGATCCGTGCCGTCCGGGAACACCGTGTCGATATGGCCGGAGAGCACCAGGACCGGAGCGTTCGCCGCTGTACCCTTGCGCATCGCAATGACGTTACCTTCTTCGTCGATGCGCGCCTGCGCATATCCGGCCTTGACCAGCAGCTCGCGGAAATGCGCAGCGCGTGCTGCCTCCTTGAACGGCGGTGCGGGGATGGCGGTCAGTGCGAGTTGCTCGTCGAGAGTCTGCCCGGCATCGCGCTCGATAAACGCGAGGCCTTCCTTGACCAATGAATGCTCGTGCACGGCGGCGATGGCAGCGGCGACGCCTGATGACATGATTGCCTCGCGATGTAATCGATCGGAATGCAGCACCTGCGTAGGCGCCACGCGATGCATCTTACTATGCCATCCGCCGGGTGCCCGTGTTGAGTTCAGTCTCTGGACTGCGAACGCAAAATCCCTGCATGGCATGCATACCCGCATGACCAATCGCGTATGATCCGAAGCCAATCAGAATCACGCGCACGACGGCATCGCCGTCGACGAGGAACGACCCCGATGGAGGAGACGCCGAAGAGCACCGGCGACCAGCCGCACTGGCGCCGAAACATGCGCGCGCTCACCGCTGGGAACGTGCTCATCAACATCGGCTGGAACGCGTCCTTCGCTTTCCTTCCCCTCATCGTGAAGGGCATGGGTGTCGAGCGCGATCTCGAGCTTTGGGTCGGCGTGATGATGTTCGGCTACTACGCAGTGAGCTGCACGTTCACGCCGGTGTGGGGCGTGCTCGCCGACTACTACGGTCGCAAGACGATGATCCTCCGGGCGGGCTTCGGCATGGCGACCGGTTTTACGATCCTTGCGTTTACATCGAGCCCGATTGCATTCGCGCTGGTCTTGCTGGTGACCGGACTCGCGAACGGCTATGTACCGGCCGGGCAGGCACTGATCGCCACGACAACCCCGAGGCGCGAAGTCGGCGGCGCACTGGCGCTTACGCAGGCGGGCGCCTCGACGGGCACGC
>JBIKKL010000562.1:0-3649 GCA_044360365.1 Burkholderiales bacterium
AGGTGAGGCCATGAACCGCAAACAGCTCATCGTTCTGCTGCTGCTGGTGCTCGTGATCGGCGGCGTGGGCATCGTGATGTTCAAGCGCGATACCGAAGCCTGGCAGGGTCCGGATTCGCGCCTCGGACAGAAAGTACTCGCCTCGCTGCAGGTGAGCGAGATCGCACACATCCACATCAAGCACAAGAACGAGGAGCTCAACCTCGTATTCGACGGCAAGGTGTGGGGTGTGAAGGAGCGCGGCGGCTACCCGGCGGATCCTGCGCTCGTCTCCGAACTCACGTTCAAGGCGCGCGACTGGAAGATCGTCCAGAGCGAGCCGATCAGCGAGGAGCAGCGACCGCGCGTCGATGTCGCCGCACCGGATGCCAAGGAAGGCGCCTCCACGCTGCTCGAGTTCCGCGGCAAGGACGGCAAGCCGCTGGCAACGCTCTTCCTCGGCAAGAAGCATCTGGGCAAGCCGCCGCTGCAGGTGAAGGGCTTCGACAAGGGGCAGCCCGACGGGCGCTACCTCCTGATCGGCAGCGACCCCAAGACGGTCGTCGTCGTCCAGGACCCGATGAACAACATCGAGCCCAAGCCCGAGAAGTGGATCTCGAAGGAGTTCGTGCGCGTCGACAGCGTGAAAACCATCGAACTCGACAGCGGCGTCCCCGAGGCGAGCTACAAGCTCACGCGCGAAACCGAGATGGGCGACTTCGTGCTCGACGGCATCAAGCCGGGCCAAACGACCGATATCGGCGCATCGCTGTCGACGACCAACGCGCTCTACCAGCTTGCGTTCGTCGACGTCACGACGATGAAGGCGGCGGAACTGCAGCGGCCGACCAAGATCGAGATCGACACATTCGACGGCTGGCACTACTCGATCAAGATCGCGCCGAAGGACGACTCGCACATGTACTTCTCCTTCAACGTGAGCGGTGAATTCAAGAAGACCGAGCGCGTGCCCCGCAAGGACGAGACGCCCGAAGACAAGGCCAAGCGCGACAAGGACCACGAAGAAAAGATGCAGCGCCTGGAAGCGCAACTCGCCCGCGAGAAGACGATGAACGACTGGGTCTACGTGGTCGAAACCAAGACGTTGGGCGGCCTGCTGCGGATACGCGAGCGCTTCATCGAGAAGCCCGAGCCCCCCCAGAAGCCTGCAGCGAAGAAATAGCGTCCCGCCCGATCATTCATCGATGCCGGTTCACACGAACCGGCATTTTTTTCGCCCGCACTCGGCGTCGGTCAAGGCATGAGTCCGTGCGCGCGCAGGGCCTCGCGCACGATCTGCTGGCGCAGCGGCAAATCCGCTTCGCTCTTCACGGTCAGATTGAGCGCGAAGAAAGTCATCTCGCCGCCCCGCTCCAGTGAGCCGACATACCAGCCGATCTGAGGCTGCGCCCTCGCCCCCCATCCGGTTTTCGCGCGCAGCACGAACCGGGACGTCTGCTCGACCACCATGATCTGCCGCAACGTGTCGTACGTCTCGGTATCGAAAGGCAGTACGCGCCGGTGAATCCTGCGCAGCAGCTCGATCTGATCGAGCGCGCTGACGCGCAAGCTTCCGTCGAGCCAGAACGTGGCGACGTCGAAGGGCTCGCGCAGCAGGCCGTAGTCGGCCCCGCGAATATGGTTGCGATACGGCTCGGCGCCGATCTTGCGTGCGAACGCCTGATAGCACCAGACACACGAGACGCGAAAGGCGCTCTCCAACGTCTGATCGCGGTTCCAGTCCCCGAACTCGTGCTGCTGACCGTCCCAGCGCAACACGGCATCGGGACGTTCGACGGCCTTCTCCTGCAGCGCGATCAGCGTATTCAAGACCTTGAAGGTCGAAGCGGGCGTGAATCGAACGATTGCCCGGGCATCGTTGTGGATGACGGTGCGGTCGTCCCGCAGGCCCGCGATGACGAGCGTGCCCTGGGCATCGTGACTCGCGAAAATCTTCGCGATGCGCTCGTCCTCGGCGCGGGCAACGCCGAAAGACAGGAGCCCGAGCGCACCGACCAGCGCGAGCAGACGACCCCGCATGTCACTACCTCCGGAAAAAGCGCGCCAGTATAGCGGGTCACTCCGGTCCGACGGGTGCAAATACGATACCGTCGGTCGATGAGCGCAGCCGACCGACACACGACCGCATCGATTGCCCGCTCGCTACGATCCGGTTAGCATCGTTCGACCCCGCCTCGAGGAGCCACGCATGCAGATCCGCATCAATGCCGCATCGCCGTTCGCGCGCAAGGTGCGCATCATCGTCCGGGAAACCGGGCTCACTGATCGCGTCGAGGAGATCCAGACGGCCGTCTCGCCCGTCACGCCGAATGCCGATCTTGCCGGACAGAACCCGCTCATCAAGATCCCCGCGCTCACGCTGGCCGATGGTACGGCCCTCTACGATTCGCGGGTCATTTGCGAGTACCTCGACTCGCTCGCCGGCACGAACCTCTTTCCTCACAGCGGTCCGGATCGCTGGCGTGCCCTGTGCCTGCAAGCGCTGTGCGACGGCATCCTCGATGCCGCGGTGATGATCCGCTACGAAGTCGCCGTGCGTCCGGAGCCGATCCGCTGGTCGAAGTGGATCGACGGCCAGCGCAGCAAGATCGAGGGCGGACTCGCGGCACTCGAGCAGGCCCAGCCGCAATTCGGTGCCCCTTTCGATATCGGTCAGATCGGTGCGGCGTGCGTGCTTGGGTATCTGGATTTCCGTTTTCCGGAGATGGACTGGCGCAGCCGCTATCCGGGGTTGCAGGCATGGTTCGAAGGGACGTCGAAGCGCGCCTCGGTCCGCGATACCTTTCCGGTCGCCTGAAACCTACGGATCCTCCACGCTTATACCGCGCTGCCGCGAGGACTTCGCGCTTGGGACGATTCGAATCGCGCTTTCAGCATGAGGCCGGTGCACATATCCCGGCATTGAAGCACGGTACGGTTGCTCTGGCGCGCGGCGAACTGCACTACGTCGAGTCCGGCTCCGGCGCGCCCTTGCTTCTGATCCACGGCGGACACGGCTCGTGGACCCACTGGATCGCGAACATCGAAGCGCTGGCGCGCTCGCGCCGGGTCATCGCTCTCGACATGCCGGGCTTCGGCGGCTCGTACCGACCGCAACCCGACTACACGATAGAGCAGTATGTCGACGTCCTGATGGAAGCAATGGACGTACTGCATATCGCCAACGCCGCGATCGCCGGTTTCTCCTTCGGATGTGTCATTGCGGCGGCAGCCTCGCGCCAGTCCCGCAGGCTGACGCATCTCGTGATGGTCAACGCGCCTGGCATCGGACCGCCTTCGCCCAACGCCGCAGCGCTCATGAAATCGCTGACGGAACTCAGCCTGCGCAGGGGGCTCAAGGCGGGTGTCATCGAAAGCCTCAAGCGCATCCAGCTCTACGATCATGCGCGCATCGACGAAGACACCGTGGATCGCACGCTGGCCAACGTTCGTCTCACGAAGTTCGTATCGCGCGATCTTTCCAGCGTCGCCCGCACGCAGGATTGGCTCGCCGAGATCCTGCAGCCGATATTGATCCTCATCGGCCGGGAAGACATCCATCGTCGCTTCGGCTTGGCCGATGGACTGAAGGCGATCGCCCGGCAAGCCCCGCACGCGCAGATCCATCTGGTCGAGCACGCGGCGCACTGGCTGCAGTACGACCGGGCCG
>JBIKKL010000561.1:0-3649 GCA_044360365.1 Burkholderiales bacterium
CGGATTCGACGAGGACGATGTGGCGGACTTGCCACAGCACGCGCACGTCGGACGCATCGGACGAGGGCACGGCTCGCGCATCGCGGATCAGCGTAACGTGCGGAACGAACCGACGGCGCTCGAACCGAAAGCCTGCTGCAGCCAGCGCGGACCGCACATTCGCTTCGAGTTCAACCACCGGCGCGGACACCTCGGATACACCGGCATATACGATACCGCTGCGCCGGAAGGAACCGATGCGATCGAATTCGATCGTGAAGGCCGGTGCACGCAACGAGGCGCCGATGCGGCACAATGCGTCGAGGCGGTGGGCGTCCACCTCGCCCAGGAATGCCAACGTGACATGCAGGTTCCGCGGCGGCACGAGCCGGCCCCGGCAGGTTGGCAGGCAGTTGCGTCCCATCGACGCAAGCTTGTTCCGAACGTCGTTGTCGGGCCAGAAAGCGAAGAACAGCCGCATGCAGGCGGCCAGCGCCTAGTCGGTATCGCGGGGTTGGCGGATCAGGAGCGTGATCGCTTCGGCGGCGATGCCTTCACCGCGACCGATGGCACCGAGACGCTCCATGGTCTTCGCCTTCACGTTGACCGCACAGCCGCCGAGGCAGCGGCGAAGGTTTGCTTCCATGCCCGGGATGTGCGGCGCCATGCGGGGCGCCTGCGCGATGATGGTGGCATCGATGTTCGCGATGCGCCAGCCCGCCGCATCCACCTTGGCTGCGACCTCGGTCAACAGGACCTGACTATCGACGCCCCGGTAACGCGGATCCGTATCGGGAAAATGGCGACCGATGTCGCCCAATCCCGCGGCGCCGAGCAGCGCATCGCAAATCGCGTGGATCAGGACGTCGGCGTCCGAATGCCCTGCCAAGCCCTTCTCGTAGGGAATCTCGACGCCACCGATGATGCACTTGCGCCCTGCAACCAGCGCGTGCACGTCGAAGCCCTGTCCGATGCGCATCATGTTGGGTTCCTTTCGGCCAGGACGATCTGCGCGAAGACGAGATCCTCGGCATAGGTCACTTTGATGTTCGTGGCAGCCCCCGCGACGAGCCTGGGTTGCAGGCCGAGCTTCTCGACCGCTGCCGCCTCGTCGGTCACGGCGTCGGTCCTGGCGCGATGCAGGGCTTCCACCAGCAATCGATAGCGGAACATCTGCGGCGTCAGCGCCCGCCACAACCCTTCGCGCGACGCTGTCGACGCCACGCGATCATGTTCGTCCGCCCGCTTGAGCGTATCCGTGACGGGCAGCGCGAGCAGGCCGCCGATGTCGTCGTCGTTCAGGGCAGCGAACAGCCGATCGAGCTCCGTCGCGCTCAGACAGGGGCGCGCCGCGTCGTGCACGAGGATCCAGTCGTCGTCTTGCGCGTGGCTGCGCAATGCCATCAGCGCATTGAACACCGAACAGGATCGAGTGGGGCCGCCGCAATAGAGCGGCATGATCGGGGCCTCCAGATCGGCCCATCGACACTCACCGAAATCGGAATCGCCCTCGGCAAGAACGACATAGACACAGTCGATGTCGCGGCAGGACGCAAGCGCACGAACGGTGTGCTCCAGCATCGGCCGGCCATGGATCGGCGCGTACTGCTTCGGCCGAACGCTGCCGAAGCGCGAACCCGAACCTGCCGCGGGGACGATCGCGAAACGCGAACAATGCATGCCGAAGAGATCGACTTGGCGAAGATCGAACCGATCTAGACCGCGCCGCCGCTGCGACGCTTGGCGCGGTCGCTGCCGCGCTGACGTTCCGCGACCGCCTTCACCTTGCGCTCGGCCGCCTCGAAAGCATCGCGCAATGCGACGTAGACGTCCTCGTCGCGCTGGTGGTCGATCACGATGTCATTTCCCGGAATCTGCAGGACCACCTTGACCACGTAGTGATTGCCGTGTTGCTTGCTGTGCTCTTCCAGCTCGATGGTCACTTCACAGCCGATCAGCTGCGGAAAGAACTGCTCGATCTTCTCGCTGCGTTGGCTGACCGCAACGTCGAGCGCTTCCGAACGCTCGAAACCTCTGACCGTGATCCGAAGTGGGTGTTGCATCGACTGGACTCCTGCGGGTGAAGTGAACAATTTCACGTGCGCCGCCCCTGGGCAGGCCGCACGAAACCCGGATCAGCGAGGTGACCCGTCGGGCGAGAAGTTTAAGGCGAGCGACGTGCGGCGTCGATCTCAGCGTTCGCCCCACCTCGTCTCTTCGGTTTCGATGAGCCAGTTGTCCTCGCCCTCGATACCGTGCGTGGCGGCGTGGCCGGTGAGCAGCATTTCCATCTGCCCTTCGTCGAGCCGCTCGTTGGCGTCCTCGACTTCCTGCCAGTCGTCCGCCTCACCCTCCTTATCGAGCGCTGCGGCCCGGTCGGCCTGTACGGCATCGATGGTTTTGCGCTTCGCTGCGCGGCGCACGGGTCCGGATCGCGCTGCTCTGGCGGGCATGGTCATCTCCTTTACGATCGTCCTGCGAACACCACGCCTAACAGCTTACGGGCGCCCGACACCTGCATCTTGACCAAGATCAACCGAGAATCGAGTGTGTGACTACGCGTTCGACGTACATGGGGAACGCGCTCTCGACATCGCCCCCCCCAAGATCAGCTTAGGCCTTCGCGGCGCGACGCGCAACCGGTCCGTACCCTATCGTGAAGATCCGATCTTCGATGAGTGCACTGCGGGTGATGCGCAGCTCAGCGCACGAGGACGAGTCGCGATTCAATGGCGGCGAGCATGCGTTCCACTGCATCCGCGCGAACGAGTTCTCCGGTTGCCGTGAGAACGATCTGTGCGGCACGCGACGATCGCGCGGCATCGATGATGGCCTCGGTGGGCGCACCGTACACCGACTGGATCCGTACGCGCCCCGACAGACGATCGATCCAGTTGGCGAGGGATGCGCGAACATCCCGCTCCGTGCCCAGTCGGCCCGCAGGTACGCCGACGAGGAGGTCGGTTCCCATCATGCCGGCGAGCGCGACTGCAATGTCGAGCGCCGCAGGCGCTTCGTCATCGCCCTCGTACCAAACCATGATCGGCCGCGGCATGCCACGCTGCCCGGACGGGGATAGGAGAGCACGCGGGTGCAGCAGCAGCACGTCGCGTCGCCCCCTCTGCGCAAGCGCCTGCTGAACGACCTTGCCGCGCGCCGTCGTGTGATGGACCGGCACGTTGCGCAATCTTGCTGCGCGCTCCAGTTCCCCGACGGCGCGCTCGACGCGGCGCTTTACCAGCGATTCGACCGACTCGCGCACCAGGGGTCGGTTCTGGCCGCTACGCCCGCCGACTTCGCGCACGAATGGCAACTGGGCAACCGTCATGAGATCGGAGTCTTCGACGAAAAGCCCCTCGAGTTCCCCGCCGAGCAGGGCGGCCAATTCCACCGCGTGCACCACGTCATCGGGACAACACCGGCTTGCGTCGAGTGTGAGCAGCAAGCGCCGAGCCGCCGTCAGAGCCACCGTGTTCACTTCGATTCTCCAGCCGATTTCTGTGCGGAAACGAAGTCGCGGCGTACCGAAGTCATCGCGCTGAGGCGATCGGCGACGCGACGATTGAAACTGCCCTCGGGATACGTACCGTCCGCGTCCGGCATACCTACCGTCATCCCCGTGAGCAGCTCGAGAGCGTCGTCCACCGTCGCCACGGCGTGGATCCGAAAG
>JBIKKL010000564.1:0-3633 GCA_044360365.1 Burkholderiales bacterium
TCACTGAAACGGCGGGCAACGTGAGCATCTGTCGCGTCGACGATCCGCTTGAGATGCGCCATGATTCGGACGGGCGTCCGCACGATGGGGTCGAGGCGGTGATCGTCGATCCCGAGACCGGTCGCACTCAGCCCGAGGGTGTGCCGGGCGAGATTCGCGTGCGCGGCTGGAACGTGATGCTCGGCTATTTTCGGGATCCCGCTGCGACTCGGGCGACCATCGACGCCGACGGCTGGCTCATGACCGGCGATCAGGGCGTGGCGCATCCTGGTGGCTATATCAAGTTCCTGAGTCGGTTGAAGGATGTCATTCGCGTCGGCGGAGAGAACCTCTCGCCGCTGGAAGTGGAGGAGGTCCTGATGAGCCATCCCGATGTCCAGGAGGTCGCGGTGGTCTCGGCCCCGCATCCGCGGCTGACGGAAGTGCCGGTCGCGTTTCTGATACTTCGACCAGGACGGTCCACGGATACGCAAGCCCTGGACACGTTCTGCCGCGAACGACTGGCCAACTTCAAGGTGCCGCGGCGCTTCATCGTGATGGACGATTTTCCGCGTTCTAATGCCGTCAATCGCGTACAGAAGGCGAAGCTGCGGGAGATGATCGGCGACGCACCGGTCTGAATTTGTCGGCCTGCCGTATTCGATTCGTGCGTTGCGATCGTCGATGCACGATGTGCGAACAGAACCGCGGTTGTATTCGCCCGATTCTCTCCCTCATCTTCGGACGAATCCGATAGGAACTAATCAATCCGGTCCGGCTCGCGCTCGAGCCATGGCCGGCGCCGTGCGCAAGCGCGGAAATTCTTGCCGAATCCGCATCTCGGCGCCCTTTGCCGGCGCATACCGGATCTCCAGTGCGGGCGCGTCAGTTGCGTCAGAAGCCTTTCGACTATCCGGGCGGACCGTTGCCGAGAAGGAGGGGGGCGAATCATCACGTCCATCGAGTTTTCCGCGCGCGCCCGCGGCATGCGTCGCTGGTTCATCCACTGTGTTTGGATCGTCGGCGGCGCAACCCTGGCGTCGGGATCGAGGTGGGCCTTCAAACCTGTCCTTGACGACCACGTCTACTATGGTGCGGCCGTGGCTATCGTTGCTGTCGTAGCGGCGGCTCGCGGTGCAACCCCCGGCGTCCTCACCGGTCTGGCCTGCGCGATCTTGACGATCGTTTCCTGGATGTCCGGGTCCGATATCGTGGGGAGGGACCGTGTCGTTCTGGCGGGTGTGTTCCTGGCGAGCACCGTTGTGGTCGCATTGGTCGCGGGTCGACGCACCGAAGCACCGGACGACCTGCCGCTGGTTCTGCGCCCCCGTCTTCCGGTGCGTTCGACTGCGCTGCTCATCGCAGCCGGGATCTCACCGATCGTATTCTGCACTTTCGTCGGCTGGGCAACCTACCAGGATGCGATCGCGGCTGCCTACGCGCGGCTCGAACGGACGGCATCGATCGCATCGGAGCATCTGTTGCGGGTGATCGAAGTCAATCGGGTCGTTACGCGTTCGCTGGTGCATGAGATAAGCGACCAGAGCGACGAAGCCCTCCGGCAGCAGGAACCTCGCTTGCACTCGTATGTGCGCGGCCTGGCCCTCGGTGCGGACCAGATCCAGTCGATCTGGGTGTGGGATGCGCAGGGTCGACCGCTCTTGAGCAGCCTCGATCAATCCGCCACGTCGACATTCGATGTATCCGATCGGGAGTACTTCCGGGCGCACCGGGACGCAGGGGAAGCGTGGTACGTATCCGGTACCCTGCAGAGCCGGACGACGGGGAAGCCATTCTTTGGCGTTTCCGTTCGGCGTGAAGTGGGCGGGCGGTTTGCAGGGGTCGTCTCCGTATCGCTGCATCCAGGATATTTCTCCGACTTCTATGCGAAGCTCGCCCGGGCGGAGCCGGGCCTGCGCATCGGACTGTGGCGCGAGAAGGGCGAACTCGTTGCTCGCTGGCCGTCCCCGTGCGGGGTGATCGAGTCTCGTAGTCCGGCTCGCGACCTCATGACACGCATCCAGGCGGGTGAAACCCATGGCACTCTGCGCAGCGTATCGCACTCGGACGGTGCAGTGCGTCATGTGGTGTTCAGCCGCACCAACGGCTACCCGCTGTACGTGGTGGTTGCGCTCGATCGAGCGGCGATTCTGGCTGCCTGGTATCGCGACATGTCGATGCTCGCGATGGTCGTCGTTCCCGGATCTCTGGGTCTGGTATGGCTGCTCTTCGTGGCGTTCGAGCGGTCGGAGCGAATGCAAGCCGCGCTTGCGAGCGCGCGCGAAGAAGCGCAGCAGCGAAGCCGTGCCGAGGACGCCCTGAGGCATGCCCAGAAGCTCGAAGCGCTGGGATTGCTCACGGGGGGTGTGGCGCACGACTTCAACAATCTGCTTGCCGTGGTGAGCAACAGCGCCTATCTGCTGCGGCACCTTCAATCGCGCCGTTCGGCCGGCGAGGACGAAATCGCGCCGGTAGCGGCGATCTCACGCGCGGTCGAGTCCGGCACGAAGCTGACCCGTCAGCTCCTTGCATTCTCGCGGCGTCAGCCGCTCGCGCCTGAGGTCGTGGACGTGCACGGTGTGCTGTCCTCGATGATGGATCTGCTGAGGACGATCGTGAGTCGGCGCATCGAACTCGGGGCGACGCTGGCGGAAAACCTGCCGCGCGTGAAAGTCGATCCGGCCGAACTCGAACTGGCTGTCATCAATCTCGTCATCAATGCGCGCGATGCGATAAGCGGTCGTGGCCGTATCGATATCGATGCAGCGGCCTGGTACGAGGACGGGCGGGAATTCGTGCGCATCGGCGTGCGCGACAACGGGGCGGGCATCCCGGCGCATTTGCGCGAACGCGTTTTCGAACCCTTCTTCACGACGAAGCCGCGCGGAACCGGGACGGGCCTGGGGCTCAGCCAGGTCTATGGGTTCTGTACGCAGGCGGGCGGCGCGGTGTCCCTGGCCGCGAATCCCGAAGGCGGTACGGTGGTAACGATGTTGTTGCCTGCGACGGCTGAAGTGCGGGCGCAACTGCCCGCGACGGATCGCGGGATCCCTACCCGCATCGAAGCACGCGTTCTGCTCGTCGAGGACAACGACGACATCGGCGCGACCATGCGGGAAGTATTGAAGAGCCTCGGCGCCGAAGTGACCTACGTGCGTTCGGGCGACGACGCACTGCGTGTGCTGACGCAAGACGCAGGTCGCTTCGATCTCGTGGTCAGCGATGTGGCCATGCCGGGCAGCCTGACGGGAATCGAACTGGCCCAGCAGTGCCGCAGACGCTGGCCCCAGCTCGCCATCGTTCTGATGACCGGTTACACGGCGGAACTGCAGGCAGCCGTGCAGGACGGATTCACCGTGCTCGCCAAGCCCTTCGTTCCCGAAGCGCTTGCGCGTGTCGTGGCGCGCCGACTCGTCGGCACGAGCAGCCCGTCATGACGGCGTACGCGCATGCCTGTGCATACGATGCATCTTCGGCGTGAGCGCGTGCGAGCCTTGATGTCTTGCTTCGACCGGGCCGCGACACGCACTGAAAACGACAGCGTCGGCATACCCGGCGGCTGGAATCGGTGGGCATTTGCCGTAGAATCGACTCGTCGGCGAAGTCGTTGCGCCCCCTCCCTGCGCACATCGTTCGACATGCCAGAGTATCGGC
>JBIKKL010000609.1:0-3314 GCA_044360365.1 Burkholderiales bacterium
CAAGATGGGACGCAAGGCGGTCGACTCGAACCAGGTGTTCATCGACGGATTGCCGGTACCGGCCGAAGACCGCATCGGCGAAGAGGGCCGCGGCTTCGAGTACATGCTGCACGGTTTCAATCCGGAGCGCATCCTGATTGCGGCCGAAGCAGTCGGTCTCGGTCGGGCGGCGCTTGCTCGAGCCGCACGCTATGCGCGCGAGCGGGTAGTCTTCGACCGGTGCATCGGCGAGAACCAGGCCATTCAGCATCCGCTGGCGCAGCGCTGGATGGAACTCGAAGCCGCACAACTCATGATTTTGAAGGCCGCCTCGCTGTACGACGAGGGCAAGCCGTGTGCGGTCGAAGCCAATGCCGCGAAGTATCTCGCCGGCGAAGCGGGATATCACGCGTGCGAAACCGCGGTGATGACCCATGGCGGGATGGGCTACGCCAAGGAATTTCACGTCGAACGCCTGCTGCGCGAATCGCTGATCCCGCGCATTGCCCCCGTCAGTCGGGAACTCATCCTGTGTTTCGTCGCCGAACGGGTGTTGGGACTGCCGAAGTCCTATTGATGCCAGGATTTTTCATGCGGCGCCTTACTCGATTCATACATGCGCTCGCGCTCATCGCCTGCGTTGCCGCTGCGGGCAACGCAGGCGCAGCCGACGCACCGATCGTTCGTACCGACGAGCACCCGGTGAGGGTACGCACGCTGGTGCAGGGACTGGAGCATCCGTGGGGCATGGCATTCCTTCCCGACGGGCGTATCCTGATCACGGAACGCGAAGGTCGCCTGCGCATCGTGCGCGACGGCCGGCTCGATCCGAATCCGGTCACCGGGCTCCCCGCGATCGCGCCGAACGGTCAAGGGGGCCTGCTCGATGTCGCACTCCATCCGCGCTTCGCGGAAAACGGCTGGATCTATCTTTCGTACTCGGCGCGCGGTCCGGATGGGTACGGCACGGAGGTCACCCGTGCCCGGCTCGTCCAGAATCGCCTGGAGGACGTGCAGACCATCTTCCGCATGCAGCCCAGGGTCAGCGGCGGGCGCCATTTCGGCTCGCGTCTGGTGTTCGACCGACAGGGCCTGCTTTACGTGACGCTCGGCGACCGGGGCGATCAGGATCGCGCACAACGACTCGACGAGCACTTGGGCAAGATCGTTCGCATCCACGACGACGGTCGCGTCCCGCAGGACAATCCCTTCCGCACGCAGGCAGGTGCACGTCCCGAAATCTACTCCCTCGGGAATCGCAACGTTCAGGGCGCAGCGCTGCATCCGCAGACGGGGGAACTGTGGGCCCACGAGCACGGACCGCAAGGCGGCGACGAACTCAATGTGATTCGTGCCGGCGCCAACTACGGCTGGCCTGTGGTCACCTACGGACGCAACTACGGCATCGGCACGAAGATCGGCGAAGGCACGCAAAAGCCGGGCATGACCCCGCCGCTGCACTACTGGGTACCGTCGATCGCGCCGTCGGGCATGACGTTCTACACCGGCGATCGGTTTCCGAACTGGCGGGGGGACATCTTCGTCGGAGCGCTGCGCGACGAGATGCTCGTCCGGCTGCGAATGAACGGCGAGAAGGTGATCAAGGAGGAACGCTTGCTGAAGGGCGTGCTCGGCCGCATCCGGGCCGTGAGTCAGGGCCCGGACGGCCATCTCTACCTACTGACGGACGAGTCGAACGGCGTACTTGCGCGACTGGATCCTGCAGATCGCCCCTGACGCCTCGGCTTCAACCTCGCCCTTTCTTCGGTCTCGGATACTGCAGCAACGCCTTCGCCTGCCACTCCATCGCATCGATCGGACTCAGGTGCCGACTCTGGGATGCCTGGAACAAGCGATAGTGACGGGTGAGATCGATGCGCCGTTCGGCCTCCCAGGCACCTTCTTCGCCCGTCGCCCAATGCTCCAGCGCGAGCGTGCGAAGATCGAAGGCGCGGGAATACTCCCGCAACGTTCGCTCACCCTTCTCGTTGTGATACTCGTGGAAATACGACAGGGCCAGTTCGCGCAGGGTGCGGAACACCGGATCGCGCCCGCGCAGCGCAAGATGGTTGCTCTTCGAAATCGCACCCCAATACCCGCCGCGACGATACAGCGCGACGACATGGTCATAATCGCGATGCGCCCGAAAATCCATGACCAGCGGCGGCTCGCCGTGCAGCCAAAGCGAGCAGGCCGCCACCAATGCCCCTTCGATGCAGTGGGCGCGCCGGTAACGCAATACCTGGCGCACGGTGAAGCACGTATCGCCATCGGGTTCGAAATTGACCGGCAGGGTATCGATGTATGCCTGCAATGCCCGCGGATTGGATGGCCTCGAAAGTTCGGCGCGCTCGGCCCGAGTGAGCGCAAGATCGCGTAGGCTCAGGTTCAAATCAATCCCCGCTCACGAGTCGCCGCACTGATCGCGCAGAACACGACCATGCAGACTCAATCGCTGATCGGTTCGTAGCGCACATCGACGATATCGAGCTCTTCGGCGCCGCGTGGACTTTCGAATCTCACGACGTCGCCCACGCGGGATTTCAGCAGTGCACGCGACACGGGCGCAATCCAGCTGACGCGATGGCGGCGCGGATCGACTTCGTCCATGCCGACGATCGTGATGGTGCGCTCTTCGCCCTCCCCGTCGACATACGTGACCGTCGCCCCGAAGAACACCTGATCGGTCGCTTCGCGTTGAGCGTTGTCGACGACTTCGGCGTTATCCAGCCGTTTGGTCAGGAACCGGATGCGCCGATCGATTTCGCGCAAACGGCGCTTGCCGTAGATGTAGTCACCGTTCTCCGAGCGATCGCCGTTCGAAGCTGCCCAGGACACCGTGCGCACGACCTCGGGACGCGCTTCGTCGAGCAGGTATTTCAGTTCGGTACGCAGCCGGGCATAGCCCGCGGGGGAGATGTAATTCTTCAGTCCGCGCGGCAGTGCCGGCACATCGTCGTCTTCGTCGTCGGGTTGCTGCGGAATCTGGCTGCTCATCGTCGTCGGTACGCGGAGCAATCTCAACACACCATGTAGTGAATGGAGAACAGATCGTTCTCGTCCACCCAACACTCGCGGGATTGGAACCCGGCCGACGCCGCGAGCGTCTGGAAGCCCGATACCGAATACTTGTAGGAGTTCTCGGTATGGATGGTCTCGCCGCGGCCAAAGGCAATCGTCTTCGAACCGATGCGTACCGACTGATCGCGCAAGGATTCCAGATGCATTTCGATGCGCCCCAGCCCCTCGTCGTAATGGGCACGGTGCCGAAACGCCCGCACGTCGAAATCCGCGCCGAGCTGGCGATTGATCCGTGCCAGCAGGTTGAGATTGAA
>JBIKKL010000067.1:0-12945 GCA_044360365.1 Burkholderiales bacterium
TCGCCCGAGGCGGCAATGCTTTCGATGCCGCCGTTGCTGCGGCATTCTCGCAGATGGTGAACGATCCGTTCATGTGCGGCATCGGCGGCATGGGTACGCTGCACTACTTCGACGCCGCGTCGGGCAAGAGCGGCATGGTCGATTTCTACAATCGCGCCGGCTCGAAAGTCCGACCGGACATGTGGGAAAAGGACTGCAAGGGACGCACCGAGATCTCCGGCTACAGCCTCTTCGACGATTACCGCAGCGAGATCGGCTACACGTCCATCATGACGCCGGGCACGCCGGCGGGCCTGGGTCTCGTGCACGAGAAACACTGCTCGATGCCGTGGTCCGATCTCATCGCGCCGGCGATCGAACAGGCGCTCGCCGGCATCGTCATCACCCCGCACATGGCGGGCGTGTGGCAGCGCTACCGTCAGCCGGGCATCCCCGACGGCATGACGCGCCTCACGAAGACGGCCGAATGCGCGCGCGTGTATCTGCATCCGGAGCAGCGCTTCTATCAGGTCGGTGAAGTGATGCGACTCCCGGACTACGCACGCACGCTGGAGCGGATCGCGAAAGGCGGATGGCAGGAGTTCCATCTCGGCACACTGGGCGACGAGATCGCGGCCGATCTGGCAGCCAACGGATCCTACGTTACGCGCGAAGACATCGCGAACTTCCAGCCGGAGACGTATGCGCCGCTGGAAGGTACTTATCGGGGCTACGTGGTGCGGTCGAATCCGCCGCCGGGCAGCGGGGCCACATTGATCGCGATGTTGCAGATACTCGAACACTTCGACCTGGGCAAACTGCACCATTCATCGGCCAGGCACATCGATCTCGTCGCTCGTGCGATGGCCGCGGCGCACGTCGATCGCAACGAGTTTCTGGGCGACCCGCATTTCGCCGACGTGCCGACGGCGATGATGATCTCCAGGGAGCGGGCCGCGTATTGGGCCGATCGCATCAAACGCGGTGAATTCCTCGGCAAGGAGGAGCAATCTCCGCCGGGCTGTACCACGCACCTGTGCACGATGGATGGTCAGGGCAATGCCGTGACCCTGACCCACACGCTGGGCACCGCGGCTGGCGTGGTCACGCGAGGCCTGGGCTTCAACTACAACAACTCGATGAAGCTGTTCGATCCCGTCCCCGGACGAAAGAACTCCATGGCACCCGGCAAGGCGCGCACGACCGGCATGGTGCCCACGATGCTGCTCAAGGACGGCAAACCCGTACTCGTTGCCGGAGCGCCGGGCGGCAGCGTGATCATCAGTGCAACGCTGCAGGCGATCCTGAACGTCGTCGATTTCGGCATGTCGCCGGTCGAGGCCGTCACGGTTCCCCGCATTCACTGCGAAGGCAAGGGCATCCACGCGGAGGCCACGATCCAGCAGACGGTCATCAACGAACTGCGCGCCATGGGCCACAAGGTCGTGCACAGCCCGCACAGCTTCGAGCCGATCATGTCACGTGCGCATGTGATCTCGACGATCGACGGCAGAATGCGCGGGGGCGCGGATCCTCGCGGAGGCGCGGGTGTGGGGTATGCGTGGTGAAAACTGTGCCCGGCACAGTTTTCCGGATCACTGCTTGCCCACCACCTCCCGGAATAGTCCCCCACGCGCCGCGACGTCCTTCAGCAACCCCGCCGGCTTCCAACGGTCACCGTAGCGCTGGTGCCAGGCCTCGATCTGGTCGTAGACGGCCTTCGAGCCGATGCCGTCGGCCCAGAACATGAGGCCGCCGCGGTAGCGGGGGAAGCCGAAGCCGTGCAGCCACATGACGTCCACGTCGCTCGCACGCAGTGCCTTGCCTTCCTCTAGGATCTTGCACGCCTCGTTCAACGAGGCGAACAACAGCCGGCGCAGGATCTCCTCGGCCGTGAACGTTCGCTGCGGAATGCTGAGCGCCTGCGCGGCTTCGCGGATCACCTGTTTCGTGACGGGATCCGGATGCGGCGTGCGATCACCCTTCTCGTACCGGTACCAGCCTGCACCGGTCTTCTGACCGTAGCGCCCCATCTCCACGAGACGATCGGGGATGGGCAGCTTGCGATAGTTCGGATCGGCCGCAGCACGGCGTCGGCGTGAAGCCGCACCGATGTCGAGCCCTGCGAGATCGCCGACGGCGAACGGCCCCATCGGATAGCCGAAGTCGACCATCACCTTGTCGACCTCCTCCGGCTGCGCCCCCTCCTCGACCATCAGCACCATCTCGGTATTGAAGGGCGCCCGGCTGCGATTTGCCACGAAACCATCGGTATTGCCGGCCCAGACCGAGATCTTGCCGATGGCGCGGCCCAGCTTCATCGCCGCGGCGACGGTGGTCGGTGCGCTCGCCTTGCCCGCCACGACTTCGAGCAGCTTCATCACGTTCGCCGGGCTGAAAAAGTGGGCGCCAGCCACTTGACTGGGTCGCCTGGTCGTCGCGGCCAATTCGTCGATGTCGAGTGCCGATGAGTTCGTGAGCAGCAGCGCTTCGGGCTTCATCACGGCATCGAGTCTGGCGAAGACTTCCTTCTTGACCGGCATCTCTTCGTACACCGCCTCGACGACCACATCGCAGTCGGCAATGTCCTCGTACCGATCCACCGGCACGATGCGGGGAATGCGACGGTCCACCTCCGCTTGCGCCACACTGCCGCGCTTCACGCTCACGCCATAGTTGTCGCGGATGCGCTGCAAGCCGCGCGCCATTGCCTCGGGCGTGGCTTCGAGGATCTTCACGCTCACGCCGAAATCGGCGAACGACATCGCAATGCCGCCACCCATCGTGCCGGCGCCGACCACGGCGATCTTCTTCAGCTCCGGCAACGGCAGGCTCGCATCGAGCCCGGGAATCTTCGTCACTTCGCGCTCGGCAAAGAACGCATAACGCAGAGCGCGCGCTTCATCGGCATTTTCGAGTTCCGCGAATAGCCGCAACTCGGTCTGCATGCCTTGCTCGAAGGGTTCCTGCGTGGCCGCCTCGACCGCTGAGATGCAATGATACGGCGCCTTCTGATTGCGTGCCTTGCGAGCAATGGACTTGCGCATCGATTCGAACATGCCGGCGTCGGCCTGCGCTTCGGCAAGACGATCGGTTTTGTCGCGCACACGAGGCAACGGCCGCGTCGTTGCGATCGACTTCGCATACGCAATCGCTTCTGCGCGCAGATCCCTGCCTTCGACGATCGCATCGATGATTCCCAGACGCTTCGCCTCATCGGCCCCGACGTGCCGTCCGCTCACGATGAGTTCCATCGCCGCTTTCGGACCGATGAGCCGCGGCAGCCGCTGGGTTCCGCCGCCGCCCGGCAGGATGCCGATGTTCACTTCCGGCAACCCCACCTTGGCGCTCGGCACGGCGATGCGATAGTGGCACGCCAGCGCGTTCTCCAGTCCACCGCCGAGCGCATAGCCATGGATCGCGGCGACGATCGGCTTCCTGCCGAGATCGAGACTATCGTAGGTGCGCCGCGCGGGGATCTGGCGCGGCTTGCCGAACTGGCGGATGTCCGCACCTGCGATGAAGCTGCGCCCCGCACCGATCAGCACCATCGCCTGCACGCCGGGATCGGCTTCGCCGCGATCGACCGCGGCCATGATGCCCTCGGGCACGCCGGGGCTCAGTGCGTTCACCGGCGGATTGTCGATCGTAATGATGCCGATGCCGTCCTCGACGTCGAACCTCACCAAAGCAGTCTCGCTCATTGGATGTTCCTCCCTCGTCTAACCGTTGTTTGCTGCGCCGCATCGCTGTCGGCCGTCGCGTGTCCTGTGTCGGAGATTCGTAGCAGAAGTGCGGGTCGCTACCATCGATCCCATGGGTGGGAAAAGTGTCGAAATCGGCGCCAGACGCGAAGGAAACCGCGCCTCAAGTTGGACATCCGGCGAGGATTTCCGACAAAGCATGGCGTCGATTCTCGGCGCTTTTATGGCACGAATCTCCGACACACGACACTAGCCATGAAGCTTACGCCTGTGGCGCGCCGACGACCATTCGCAGCGACCCATAAATCATTGCCTGCCGGTACACTGAGACGGTATCGTAGCGGCGCCCGAATCGGGCCCGCACACCAACCGAGGGATGGACATGAAGATTGCCGTCATACACGACTACGCCGACGTATTTCGCACCACGCGCGCCTACCCGAAGCTTCAGGGTCATGAGGTCGTCATCCATACCGACGCGTACACCGATCCGCAGCGGGTCATCAAGCAGGTGGCGGGCTGCGACATCCTCGTGCTGACCCAGCAACGCGTGCCGATCACCCGCCAGATCGTAGAGGGTCTGCCACAGCTGCGATTCATCAGCCAGACCGGACGCAACGTCAATCACCTCGATGTGGCCGCGTGCACCGACCACGGCATCGTCATCTCGGCCGGGGGCGGCAGCGGCGGTGGCAGTCCGTACTCGACCACCGCAGAACTCGCCTGGGGACTCATCCTCGCTTCGCTGCGCAATCTGCCCTACGAGGTGGAGCGCTTCAAGCAGGGCCATTGGCATTCGACGGTCGGCACGCGCCTGAGTGGCAACACCCTCGGCATCTATGCGTTCGGTCACATCGGCGGCGCTGTGGCGCGCGTCGGCAAGGCCTTTGGCATGCGGGTCATCTGCTGGGGCCGCGAAGGATCGACTGCACGTGCCCAAGCAGAGGGCTTCGAGATCGCAAAAAGCCGCGAAGCCTTCTTCGAGGAATCCGACATCATCAGCCTGCACCTGCCGGGCAACAAGGATACGCGCGGACTCATCACGGCCGCCGACCTCGCGCGCATGAAGCCCACGGCCCTGCTCGTCAATACGAGCCGAGCCCCGATCATCGAAGAGGGCGCACTCGTCGCTGCGCTGAAGAAGGGCCGCCCGGGGTTTGCTGCCATCGACGTGTACGAGAAGGAGCCGGTCATGGGCGCGGACCACCCGCTGCTCAAGCTGCCGAACGCGCTCTGCACCCCGCATCTCGGCTATGCGGAGGCGCGAAGCTACGAAGCCCTCTACAAGCTCGCGGTGGATCAGATCCTCGCATATGTCGAAGGCAAACCCTCCAACGTCGCCAATCCGGACGCCCTTGGCAAGCGCTGACATGGACTACGACTACATCATCGTCGGCGCAGGATCGGCCGGCTGCGTACTCGCAAACAGACTGTCCGCATCGGGCAAGCATCGGGTCCTGCTCCTCGAAGCCGGCGAAGACGATCGATGGATCTGGATCCGCGTCCCGGTGGGGGTGGCGCACATTCTCACCGGCGACCGCGCGATCTGGCGCTTCAAGACCGAACCGGACGAAAAGGTCGGCGGCCGCAGCATCTTCTGGCCGCGCGGACGTGCGCTGGGCGGCTCCAGCGCCGTGAACGGCATGATCTGGGTACGCGGGGATCCACTCGAACTCGACCACTGGGCAAGCCTGGGCAATTCGGGTTGGGCCTATGGCGACATGCTTCCCCTGATGAAGCGCATGGAGCGCTTCGCCGAGGGCGATCCGGCGTACCGGGGCCAGGAAGGCCCGATGCACATCACTCGCTACCAGGATCGCGACGCCTTGTCCGAAGGCTATCGACGCGCCAATGCGGAAGCCGGCGTACCCGAGACCGACGACTACAACGGCCCGCGCTTCGAAGGCGTCGGCTACCTGCAGTACAACACCCGCGGGGGCAAGCGCCGTCACACGGGCGACAACTATCTGCGACCGGCACTCGACCGATCGAACCTCACCGTGGTCACGGGAGCGCTCGCTCAGCGCATCGAGTTCGAAGGGCGCCGCGCAACCGGCATCACCTATCGTCGCGGCGAAACGCTGGTCACCGCGCGCGCACGGCGCGAAGTCATCATCGCATCGGGCGCCATTCAGTCCCCGCAACTGCTCGAACTGTCCGGCATCGGCAACGGCGAGATACTGCAGCGGGTCGGCATCCCGGTGGTACACCACCTCGCCGGCGTGGGCGAGAATCTGCGCGACCATCTTCACGTGCGCATGTCTTTCGAGACGCAGCTGCGCACGACTTTCAATGCGGTGCTGCGCAGTCCCGTGCTGCAGGCCATGATGGGTGCGCGCTGGCTGTTCCTGCAGCGCGGCCTGATGACGACCTCCGGTGCGACAGTGATGGCGATTGCGCGCAGCCGGCCGGACCTGCCGCGACCCGACATCAAGATGCAGCTGCATCACAACTCGATGGCAAGCAGCCATTACGCCGACAACCGCGGCGCCCGCAACTTCGCGGAGAAGCTCGGCCTCGATCCTTATCCCGGCTTCTCGGTGGGCACCTATGTGCTGCGACCCGAATCGCGCGGTTCGATCCACGTTCGAACGCCGAACGCGAGCGACCCTCCGGCGATTCAGGCCAACTATCTTGCGGCCGAGGAAGACGCGCAAACCATGATTGCCGCGTTGCGCATGATCCGCAAGGTGGCGGCACAACCGAGTCTGGCCAAGCACATCGTGCGCGAGACGCGGCCCGGTCCGGAAGCTGTCACCGACGATCAACTGCTCGACCACATCCGCCAAACGGGCCAGACGTCATACCATCCGATCGGCAGCTGTCGCATGGGCAAGGATCCGCAGGCGGTGGTCGATCATGAATTGAAGGTCCACGGCATCGAAGGGCTGCGCGTGTGCGACGCCTCGATCATGCCGACCATGATGGCGTCGAATACCAACGCTCCCTCGATCCTGATCGGAGAGAAAGGCTCCGAACTGGTGCTCGCGGACGCGGGTCGCGCCTGAGTACACGGCTTGGCCGCTGACCCAGGCCTCAGGCACAGGTCCGCGAGGGGGGCGTGGGCGCGCGCCCGACTCCGCCGCCCGGCGCTGCCCGATCAACGCGGCAACGGAGGCTCCGTGGCATCCCCCGGCGCTTCCAGTTCGAGCGCATTCATCGCAAACGCGAGCATCGCGTAGCAGCCGACGAGGTGCACGAGCGCGAGCACCCCTCGGCGCCCGAATTGACGTTGCGCCTCTGCGAACAGTGCATCGTCCACTCGGCGGGTACGCAACAGATCGCGCGCAAAGTCGAAGGCGATCTGTTCCTGCGCACTCAGCCCTTCGGGTGTGTCTCGATCGCGTATCGCATCGATGACCTGCGGGTTCACCCCCGCACTGCGGGCCGCGGCCGCATGAGCGTACCAGATGTAGTCGCAGTCCATCTCACGTGCGACCGTGATCATGACGAGTTCCTGCAGCGATTTCGACAAGCTCGACTCATCGCGTATCGCGAGCCGATACGACTCGAGCCGATGAGCAAGCCCGGGCATGTGCCCGAGCAGCGCGAAGGGCCCCGTCGGCCCCTTGTTCGGACGCTCCGCACGCATGGCGACGAAGGCGTCGTAGGCTGCGCGTTCGGATTCCTCGACGTCGTCTCGAGTAACGAAGGGTATTCTGGCCATCACTCAACACACCTCTCGATGAACGGTCGCTTGCATGGGTCGTGGTTCGAAGCGCCGGCTATCGAACGTCGCGCGCCATCCCCGAATCGATGGCCACCTTGGTCCATTTGGCGATCTCGTTCGGGATCATCTCGCGCACCTCGTCGGCGGTCCTGAGATCGAGTTCCCCGCCCATGCTCGTGAACGTCTTGACCGTGGCGGGCAGACGCATGTAGACACTGATGTCGTCGTACAGCTTGGTGACCACCGGCTTCGGCGTCCCCGGCGGCACCGCGATCGCGTACCAGTTGGACGAGTGATAGCCCTTTACGCCGAGTTCATCGAGCGTCGGCATCTGCGGAAACATCGAACTGCGCTTGAGCGTTCCCGCCGCAAGCGGCGTGAGCTTGCCCGATCGGATATGCGGCAGCGACGGCACGATCGGCACGATGGTGGCGTGGGTCTGACCGCCGAGTACGTCGATCAACGCCGGCCCCGCGCCCTTGTAGACCACGATGTTGATGTCCTGGCCCGACAGCCCCCGGAACAGCGCCGTCGCGAAATGCTGAAAGCCGCCCGAGGTGCCGAATACGATCTGCCCGGGCTTCGCCCTGGTCACGGCGAACAGTTCCTTGACGGAATTCACCTTCAGCGCAGGCCCCACCGTGAGTATGGTCGGCCCGTCGCCGACCTTCATCACGAAATCCACTGCGTTCTTCGGATCGAAAGGCAGGCTACGTACCGCCGGATTCATGGCATAGGCCGCCGAGACGATCAGCATCGTGTAGCCGTCGGGGGCCGACTTCGACACGATCTGCGTCCCGATCACGCCGTCCGCACCGGGACGGTTGTCGACGATCACGGGCTTGGCGTATTGCTCGCTCAGGTGGTTCGCGATCATGCGCGCGAGGATGTCGTTGGTGCCCCCCGGCGCAAACGGTACGACGAAACGAATCGGTTTGGCGGGATAGGTCTCTTCATTCGCGGCGGCGTTCGCCGCGCCGGAATAGCTGCAGGTCATCACGCTCAATGCGAACAGCAAGCCGCAAACACGAACATTGCGCATGTTGGTCTCCTCCGAATCAGATCAACGCAACTCTTACCGCCTCGAACCGATCTACCCGACTGCCATGTCATCCGAATGGCATGCGGGCAAGCCGTTCGGAACCGCAGGATTCACCGGTCACAGCGACCCCGTCGCCGAGCCAGTATGACACGCCGAACGCACTTGCGGTGCCATGATCGCAGAATCATTCGGCACTTTCTCGCCCCTGCATCGATCCCGTACGCGCCGCGGCGCAGGGAGCTCGTAGTGACGCACCACGAATGAGTCTGGACGCGCCGGGCTCTTTCGTATCACGCAGGATTCGGTGCTCAGACGCGACGCGCGACGGGCAACCCGCGCTCGCCCATCAGTTGCGCCAGCATGGCGCGAACTTCCGAAACGGAATCGATGCGCCGCAGTTCGTCAGCGATGACCCGATGCACGCCCACCTCGGTGACGATGAAGTCCATCGGCACGTCGTAGGGCTGCGGATAGATCGTGTCCATGCGGGAGACTTCGAACGCTACCGCGATCTTGATCGGCTGGGGCGCCATGGCCGCGAGCGTGCGATCGAAATAGCCGCCACCGTAGCCGAGGCGGTAACCGCGCGGGCCGAAGCCGACCGGGGGAATGAGCAGCGCATCCGGTAGCAGCACACGCGTCCCGTCGGGGACGGGCAGATCGAAGACGCCTGAAGTCATCTTCACGCCAGGCCACCATTCCCGGAACTGCAGGGGCTGCTTCTTCTCGATGACCGCAGGCAGTGCTGCGATCGCGCCGCGGCGGCGCAGCTCGCGAACGAAGAAACGGGTGTCGACCTCACCCCTGAAGGGCCAGCAGAAGCCGACCACACACGCGTCGAGCGCGGCAAAACCGTCGTTCAGATGACGGGTCACCTGCTCGTTGCCTCTGCGTCGCACATCGAGCGGCACCGCCTCTCGCACGGCAAGGAGCTCTGCGCGCCGCGCCTTGCGCCACGCCGTAATGTTCTCGGGCATCGTCATCGCTGTGCCTCCGCGGTCAGTTTAGCACGCGGCCTCTGCGCGCTCGATTGACGCGGCCGGCGGCTCGGATGGTTGCGGACCGATCGTTTGAATCGAACGAACACCAGCCGATCGCTTGATTTCGGTCAACCCGCATTCGAGCCGACGCTGCACCGCAACCGACGAAGTCATGTTTCTATGCGACGATAGGTGTACCTGCTTCGATCGCCCGGGATCCCCATGAGTGTCCGCAATCTCGACGCCCTGCTCCATCCGCGTTCGATCGCCGTGATCGGCGCTTCCGAGCGACGCCACAGCGTGGGCGCCACCGTCACGCGCAACCTCGTGCACGCGGGTTTCGCCGGCACCGTGCATGCGGTGAATCCGAAGCACCGGAGCGTCTTCGGCATTCGCTCCCATGCCTCGATTGCGGATCTGCCCGATGCGCCCGATCTTGCGGTGATCTGCACGCCCCCCGCCACCGTTCCTCGTCTCGTCGAACAGCTCGGTCAGCGCGGCACTCGTGCGGCGATCGTACTCACTGCGGGCCTCGACAGGCTCCACGACGATCAGGGACGAACGCTCAAACAGGCGATGCTGGACGCAGCGCGACCGCACCTGCTGCGCATCCTCGGACCGAATTGCGTCGGTCTGCTGGTTCCCGGCATCGGACTCAACGCAAGCTTTGCCCATACCGATGCCATCAAGGGCAACATCGCCTTCATCTCCCAGTCCGGAGCGCTCGTCACCGCGGTGCTCGACTGGGCCAAATCGCGCCGCATCGGCTTCTCGCACTTCGTATCGCTGGGCGAGAGCGCGGATGTCGACTTCGCCGACCTGATCGATTACCTCGGCAGCGACGGCAGCACGCGCGCCATCCTGCTCTACGTCGAATCGATACGGGGCGCGCGCAAGTTTCTTTCCGCGGCTCGCGCCGCCGCACGCAACAAGCCGATCATCGTCGTCAAGGCGGGACGCGCGCCGGAAGGCGCGAAGGCTGCGGCGTCCCACACCGGGGCATTGGCCGGTTCGGATGCGGTCTTCGACACCGCGATCCGGCGCGCCGGCATGCTGCGTGTGGACACGATGCTGGACTTGTTCGCTGCCGTCGAAACGCTCTCGCACATCACGCGGCTCAACGGAGAGCGCATTGCCATCATGACCAACGGGGGTGGCGCAGGCGTCATGGCGGCGGATGCCGTCGCGCTCGGCGGCGCAAAGCTCGCGGAATTGTCGGCACCGACCCTCGCTCGCCTCGACGAGCGGCTGCCTCGAACCTGGTCGCGGGGCAATCCGCTCGACATCATCGGCGACGCCCCCGTCGAGCGCTATATCGAAACGTTGCGTGCACTCGGCGACGAGCCGAACTGCGATGCCATCCTCTTCATCCATGCGCCGACGGCGATAGTCCCGAGCGCGGAAATCGCTCGGGCATGCGCCCCGGTCGTGCGCAGTCTGGGCAAACCGGTCCTGGGCTGCTGGCTCGGCCAGGATGCCGTCGCCGAAGCGCGCGGCATCTTCCACAGCGCCGGGATTGCCGACTACGCAACGCCGGAAGAAGCCGTGCGGGCTTTTCTCCAGCTCGTCACCTATCGACGCAATCAGGATCAGCTGCTCGAGACGCCGACCGCTGTGCCCGAGGGCGAACCGCCGGATGTTCACGCCGCCGCACAGATCGTCGCGCGCGCGCTGGACTCCGGACGCGAGGTACTCACCGAGCCCGAGGCCAAGGCGATCCTGGCCGCCTACGGCATTCCGGTGGTGCCGACGCGAATCGCCGCGTCACCCGAGGCAGCCGCAGCCACGGCTGAACTCATCGGCTTTCCGGTCGCGATCAAGATTCTCTCACCGGACATCACGCACAAGTCGGATGTCGGCGGCGTTGCGTTGAGTCTGGAATCCACCGATCAGGTGCGTACCGCCGCCGCATCGATGCTGCGACGCTTGACGGTGCTGCGACCCAAGGCGCGTCTCACCGGATTCACCGTGCAGCAGATGGTCCGCCGACCCGGTGCTCACGAACTCATCGTCGGGATGAGCGTGGACCCGATGTTCGGCCCGGTGATTCTCTTCGGTCAAGGCGGTACCGGCGTCGAGGTCATCGGTGACCGGGCGGTCGCCCTGCCGCCCATCAACGTCCCTCTGGCGCGGGAACTGGTCGAGCGCACGCGCGTCTCGAAGCTGCTCGGCGGCTATCGCGAACGGCCGAGCGCCGACATGGACGCGATCTACGCGACGCTCAGCCGCTTGTCGCAACTGCTCATCGATGTGCCGGAGATCGTCGAACTCGACATCAATCCCCTCCTTGCCGACGAGCATGGGGTGCTCGCCCTCGATGCGCGAGTGCGGGTCGCACCGTGCGCAGAAGCCGGATACGAGCGGCTCGCCATTCGTCCCTATCCACGCGAACTCGAAGAGCACGTGTTCTGGGAGGGTCGCGACGTGACGCTGCGCCCGATTCGGCCCGAGGACACCCAACAGCATCTGCGTTTCCTGCAGATGCTGAGTCCGCACGACATACGCATGCGGGTGTTCCACACCCGGCGTTACATCGCGCCGTCCGAGCTCGCACGGCTCACGCAGATCGACTACGAACGCGAGATGGCGTTCGTCGCCACTGCGCGCACCGCAGGCGGCGCCTGGGAAACCCTAGGCGTCGTGCGCGCCGTGACCGACCCCGAGAACGCCGTGGCCGAGTACGGCATCATCGTCCGATCCGACATCAAGGGCAAAGGACTCGGTCGCCTGCTGTTCGAGAAGATCATCCGCTATTGCCGCAGTCGCGGTACCCAAACGCTGGTGGGTGATGTATTGAAGGAAAACTCGCGGATGCTGGACCTGACCCGACAGCTCGGGTTCACCGTCAGCCGCGGCGAAGAACCCGGTCTAATGCGCGTGCACCTCGAACTACAACGCCCCGCCGGGTTCCCTTCCTGAGGCCAGCACTCGCGCAAACAGCCGTGCGACGACGATGCTGCGGACGTCGCACGAATGGCTCGAAGCTGGCATCTAGCGCACTCCGGCCCCGCCGAGCTTGCCCGACAGGGCAGGCATCGCCCGCCCGGCCAGCCAATGGGCCAACCCCGCAACGACAAGCAGACCGAGCGCGCCGACGCCCCAAATCAGCCAGACCAGAGGTACCAGCCAGCCGAGCGCCGAGCCGATGAACGGGATGGCATCGCCCAACGCCTGCAGGGTCCATAGTGTCATCGCCTGCAGGGTCTGGATCCAGGTCGGATCAAACCAAAGCGCCAGCCAGGATGGCGCCGGCCAACGGGCAGCGGCCTGACCGAGGTCGTTGGCCGCCCCCGACGCAACGAGCTGCGAGGCCCACTGCGTCAATTCGGATGCGATGAACGCGCCGGCGGTCCATAGACCGGCGAGCAGTCCGAACACTCCCCAGATCGCGAGCTTCATCAGTTTCTCCTAATCGACGCGGACAGTTGCTTCAGTCGCTCGATCCGCCGAATCCGAACAGCGCGAGCAGGCTGCTGAACAGGTTGTACAGCGACACGTAGAGTCCGACCGTAGCAAGTACGTAGTTCGTCTCGCCGCCGTTCACGATACGGCTCGTCTCGAACAGGATGA
>JBIKKL010000565.1:0-3628 GCA_044360365.1 Burkholderiales bacterium
GCTGCTTGATGTCGCCCTTGACGTCGTCGGCCACCTGCCCGCAGAGGTACACCGTATCGCCGTGGATCACTGCCTCGCTGAGGCGCTTGTTGGTCTCGATTCGTTCGATGGCCATGTCTATCTCCGATGATTGGGTTTGCAGAACTCGTCCGCTGCAGCCTGCACAGCGCCGCCGCGATTAAATCATGCGTGATCGATCGCTCCAAATCGCGCAGAACCCATCAGACAACGTGGTACGTGACAGAGCGGCCTAGGAGCCTGTCGGACTTGATTTCGCGCGCTGCGTTGTGCCCAGAACGAGCGCAGGTTAGGCGCTCGGCGCAGTCCAATATCGCGAATACTGGCAAGACGAGCAACGACGCATGCGCTCGTTCTGGGCACAACCCGAAGGGACGGGGCGCTTTTCGCGCAGGGCGGTGTCGGCCGTCTTGCCGATATTCTCGATATCGGCTGCGCCGTCCTTCTAGCCCTGCACGAAAAGCACGCCCGTCGCAGTCGTGAAATCAAGTCCGACAGGCTCCTAGACCGTCGCCTAGCACCAGCGCCGTATGGTTGCCGTGGCGACACTTTGTTCGAATGGCGACACGGACGGCGGCGTTTGCAGATCAGGCAACCATCGACTCCTGCCAACGATGCCCTTCGTATCCACTCAATCACTGACGATCAAGGAGTACGCCATGAAACCGTTCCACACCCTCGCAGTTTTCGCCCTCATGACACTGGCTGCCGCGCCTGCCCTGGCTGCCGACGGCGGCAGCGGCAAATCGCAAACATCGCGCATGAGCCAGTGCAGCACCGAAGCCAAGGAGAAAGGCCTCAAGGGCGACGCACGCAAGGAGCACATGAGCCAGTGCCTGCGCAATCCGGGGTCTCAGGCCGCTGCGAAGGAATGCAACACCAACGCCGCGGATAAGGGTCTGAAGGGTCAGCGCAAGAAGGAGTTCGTCTCCGATTGCGTGAAGGGCAAGTCGACGACCGGCACCGTGGGTTGATCGGCCCGGCGGGGGCGAACCTTGCGCTATCGTTCGCTGCGTGGATTCGTCCCCGATCGTGGCTGCGCGCGGGGGTCAATCGACCTGATCGCCGTGGAGCCTCACGCAGTTGCGCCCGCCTGCCTTGGCGCGATACAAGGCCTCGTCGGCGTGCTGCAGGAGATCGTCGAGGCTCCAATCACGATTCCATCGTGCAATGCCCGCCGAGATCGTGACCTTGACGGTCGTTCGGGCGGCGACGGACGTCTCCGTCTGTTCGAGGACGAGACGAAACCGCTCGAGCGCTGCCATCGCCTCCACCTCGTCCGTTTCGGGCAGCAGCACGGCGAACTCCTCTCCGCCATAGCGGGCAATCAGGTCGGTCGGTCGAAACTGCTTCTGCATGAGCCGTCCGACCTGGGCGAGCACCCGATCACCGCCCTGATGGCCGAACGTATCGTTGACCGACTTGAAATGGTCGATGTCCAGCATCGCGAGACAGACCGGATAGTTGCCGCGCTCGCATCGATCGATCTGACGCAGGAACACTTCGCTCAGCCAGCGCCGGTTGTGCAGCCCGGTGACCGGATCGATCACGGTGAGATTGCGCAACCGGGCCTGCTGCTTGAAGCTTTCGAGCACGGAGATATTGTTGCGCCGTATCCGCTCGGCGAGGATATGCATGAGATTGAGCGCAATCGACGGCTCGGCGGCCATCAACTGCCAAAGACGCGCCGCACTGGTCTTCACCAGACGCGAATTCTCGACTGCAACGACCGACGCCGACGCGGCTTCCTCGTCGATGATGGAGATCTCGCCGACGCAATCGCCCGGTTCCACGTGGGCGACCGGAATGCGCGCATCTTCGTCGAGGTGGATCGCGAGCCGGCCGCTCGTCAACAGATAGATGGCCGCGTTGCGCTGGCCGAGTTCGAGCAGCACGTCGCCCTTGCGCAGGCCGACCTCGCCTTCGGGCCGCAATGCGGCGCGAATCCGCTCCGCACTCAATCCCTGAAACAGCTTCGATCCTGCCAGAACCCCGAGATCATGCTCGTTCAGTTCGGCTGGATCCGACCGCTCCCCGGCCGCCCCGAGGGGGGCCCCTTCGGCCTCGTTTTCCACCGTGTAGTGCTCTCGTCTTCAATCGATGCACGAACCGTAGCATGCGACGGCGCACCCCAAATGGACGAATAGACGCCGGATTTCGCCCTCAAACGCCGACGCACTACGCCCGCGGCAGGAAGTCGCGCACGTCCTTCGCTGCGCGCAGTTGCCAGATTCGCTGAATCACGCCGCGCATCTCGGCTTCGGTCGCGCCGTCCGCGTAGCGCGCCAGTCGTATGGCTTTGTCTTCGAGTTCCGGGCGCGACAAGGTGTTGTCTGGATCGCCCTTGGGCGTATCCACGCGCTGGAAGAGCTTGCGTCCATCCTTGGTCTGCAGTTCCACCTTGCCGATCCAGCGCTTCGGATAGGCCGTATCGACTTCTGCATCGAGCTTCATCTCGACTTTGTCGTGGAAGCTGCGCAAGCGGCTGTCGCGCAGTGCATCGTCGGTGAAATCGGCAAGACCGGCACGCCCGTGCACCGCGATGTTCGCCAGCACGAATCCCATCGAGAACTTGGACTGATGCACCGTCTGCGGATCGGTGACCGGCCCGAGCACGTCGATCGCACCCTGATGGACGAGTGCCGTGACGCGCTCGACCTGGTCGGGTTGCAGCGAATGGGTCCGCATCGCCGTGAGCAGCGCGTCCGCCGCAGGATGCGTGTGCCGGCAGGACGCATGAAACTTGAACGATGTCTCGGCCGTCGCCCACCGCGTACCAAGGCCGTCGACGAGCCGGCTGGGATCGGCATCGGTCGACATGCCTGCGCCCATGCCCTGCAGACCTTCGAAGATCCGGACGGCACCGGTAAATCCGTCCCGTGCGATGTACGCCGCCATCAATCCGTCGGCTGCGGCCTTGCCGGTATGCAGTTGTTTGGAGTCGGCTGCGTCGCGCAGGAATTCCCAAAGACCTGCCGCCATCGTACCAGCCGAACCCAGACAATGATTCATCTGCTGGGCATCGAGCCCAAGCAGCCGGGCCACGCCGGCCGCCGCAGCGAGCTTTCCTGCGGTGCCGGTCGTGTGGAAGATCCGGTAGTGCGAACGACCGAGAAACTCGCCGACGCGCACGCCGCATTCGTAACCGGCGATCGACGCAACCAGCACGTCGCGCCCCGAGGCACCGATCTCCTGAGCGGCCGCCACGACGGCAGGGAACACCACCGTCGCCGGATGCAGGACCGAGCTGTTGTGAAGATCGTCCTGCTCGACGAAGTGTGAGGCAGCGCCGTTGATCAGCGCCGCGAAGAATGCAGAGGTACGCCCGCGCGAGGTCAGCACTTCCGCGGGCCCGGCGGTTGGCCCCATCGTCGCCGCGAATCGCTCCATCACCCGGGTGGGCCGGGCGTTCTTGCCGGCCACCGCCGAGGCAATCCAGTCGAGGAACAAGTCTTCGGTACGCGCGATGACCGGTTCCGGGATATCCTCGTAACGCACCGACGCCAAAAACTCCGATAGCACACGACTGGGACTGCGGGTTTCCGGTGCGCTGACTTGCGCTGCGGCCTGCTGCATGACTCGAACCTCCGTGCGTAGAAGATGTTTCGAT
>JBIKKL010000566.1:0-3623 GCA_044360365.1 Burkholderiales bacterium
CACTGGCATGCAGCACCCACGTTTCCAAGCCGTTACGCTCCGGCTTGCTATTGTCGCGCGCGATCCAGCTCAGCGCATTTCCGTTGACGAAAGCGGCATCGAACGGCAATTCGACCGGGAGACCGAAACGGAGCATCAGCGCCCAGCAGCCGCGCATGATCGCGCTCGCGGCAAGCGCTGCGAGTTGCGGGGAAGGTTGCAGCAGCAGCGGGACAACTTGCGGCGCAGGCACTGCAAACAGAACCGCGTCGAAGCGCTGCTCCAGCCAGCCGTGCTCGGCGGACTTCAGTTGCCAGCCGTCCGCGCGGCGGTCCAACTGCACGATCGTGGTGTGCGTAGCGAGGTCAAGCGTTTCAGCGATGAGGCGAGCTGGCGCGGTCATCTGGGGGAGACCGACGAAGCGCTCCACCGTCGAATCGGCACGGTGCCCCTCGGCCCCGCCCAGCACTGCAATTCGCGCCTTCCATGGCGCGGCGACGCCAATTTGAACCCAGCGGGACACCTCGGCGCGGAAGTCAGGATGTCGGGCGGTGAAATACTGCGCGCCGTGATCGCATTGCCACCCGTCACCCCGCCGCGTGCTCATGCGACCTGCGGCAGCACGGCTTTTTTCGAAAACCTTTACGTGGCGACCAGCCATTTTCAAGGCCGACGCGCAGGACAGGCCGGCCACACCTGCGCCGATTACCGCAACGTGAGAGACTGTCACGCGACGCGCCTCAACAGAAACGCTCGACAGCGGCTTGCTCGAAAATCGCGCGCAAGTTCGACGTGAATTTCCCTTCGGTCGTAGCCGGACCACGATCGGGCAGGCACGTGAATCGGCTCATCGCTTTCAGGATTCGTTTCACGGCCGCTGTCGAATGCGCGGCGCCAAGCGAAGACCATCGAATGCTCCGTTTTATCGTGGTCGAGGCGAACGCCCGTCCCAGTGACGACCTTTCGGTGGGGGGGCATTATATTGCCCAGCGTTCAAAGTTGGTTCGCGCAGTGGTATCAAGCTTTCTTGATCCAGGCCACGCACCAGCCCTTGGCATTGACGAGCTTGTTGCCCACTGCGGCGCACGGAGCCCATTCCACGTTCGTCTTGGTGGCAAACAACTGGCAATTGGCGCAGTTGCGACCAACGACGCAGGCGGGAAACTTGCCCTTGTCGACCTTCGCGGCGTCATGCTTATAGCCCAGTGCCACAGCGGCGCGATCGGCTTCATCGAGTTTCGCGGCCTGTGCGGAAGTGCTGGGCGCAACGATGGTAGCAAGCGCCACGCCGGGCAATGTGGCGAAGAGAAAGGTGCCGCGAGTGTTCATGGCGATTGCCTGCAGTAACAAGAACTCAACCCTGCCCGCCTATCGAGAGGGCCGGTCGGAATCGATCGGGGGGTAAGCATCAGCGACGTATGCCGGGCCTTTCGCAATCAGAACGATCACGCACAAGAGTGCCGTCGTGAACACAACGATCCAATGCAACAACAGTATGCTTGCTAGCACGATGTGGGTGATAACGATGAGCTTAGCGTTCGTCGCATCGCCGCCGAGGAGTAGCGACGCGCAGAACATGCCGACGATAAGCACGATGGTTCCGATGAGCGCGCAGATCGGCAGGCGGCGCAGAATGGTCCATTCAAGCCCTGCCGGCTCGCGCTGGAACCCCGGGACTCTCTTGAGCGCAGTCATGTCGATTTCCGCATTCAACGATGGATGGGTCACGGCCGCCGAGCAAAAGTTGCGATGTAGTTCACCGACGTGTTGCCGCCCCAAGCAGCAGTGTGCAGTGCAGGCAGGTAGCGCATGCCGCGCTCGAGCCAGTCCGGACCGGCTCGCGGCCGCTTGTAACTGCGCAGGGCGTACGAATCGCGACCATTGATGCGTGCCGCGCCACAGCGCCCGGAACAGATATTCAGTGCCGACAATCGCAAAGACAAAGATCTTGAGCGTGCGGTCGATCGTCGAGGCGACCAGCTATCGACCCGAAGCGGCATGATGGACAGCCCCTTGTGCGAGATCTGCAACATCGTAAAGTGGTCGGGGCGCGGCACCGCTCCGACGATCGATCGATGCCGCGGGCCTGAGCGCGCGCGAACAAGACCATCGGCGTCAGGTAGCTGCCAAGCGTGGTCACGTCGGAGCAAAACGCCAGCCACACGCTCGTGGGGCCGAAAAATGATTCCGGTCGGGCGCGACTTTATGCCATGGCGGACGACCGATGCGGACGACCTCGTTCATGAGAACGGACATGGACACCGCCTTACGAAATTTGCTGCGCCATGCCGCTGAGTTCAACGGTGCAATCGATCATGGGCTCTGGTCCGAGGTACGGAGCAGTGACAAGAACTTCCGCTTCAGCGTCTCGGGGCAACCCGCCGATATAATCCCCGACACCCTTACCGTCTGGATACCTGACGACTGCAAAACCCGTGATCACGATCGGTACTTTGTACGTAGGCATTGAAGAAATCCAGAAAGATCCTGTGACCGGGACCCGTATTCATTGCCGTTGTTACAGCAGCCGAGTCACGCGTCGCACTGCTGAATGAAATTTACAGTTGTTCAGTAGACTGCCCTATGCGTAGATAACGATCGAGCACGAAATGCAGAGGAAGTTAAAAGGGCCGACAGAGGCCCATTGTGGACCCGTACAACCGAGATTGATGCGGCCGGGGGGGACGGACTTTCTCGATGCGAGACGGGATTCAGGTGGCACATCGATGCGAACACCGGTCAAGATTTGCGTCCCGCTCGATGCCAAGACGGCAGCCACCGCAGCGCGCCACGAGTTCCCACATTCGCAACCTTCGCAGGCGCGTACCACCCTGGCACGTTGCGCCGTCTGACGTGCGTCGGAACGACGTTACCCTCGGGTATCCGGATGAATGTCCATACCTCGTGGCGAGAGTCGCTGGCGGCTAATGGCATCTCCATTCGATTCGCTGCTTGTTTTCCTGAATTCGACGACCGTGAGGACGAAACCGAGCAGTATCAACCCGAAGCAGAAAACGCCCGCATAGAGAATCATAGAGTCACTCATGGCGTGACCCCTTCAGCGTGAGCAGTTTGAAATAGGCTCCGAAACCTAGGATCGAGGGCACCCAGATCGCGGTGAACAAGCCCTCGTCTTTCTGGCCGTTGAACCATAAGTAGCCGGACACGGCGAACGACACCATGACCGCAAGTAAGATGCACGCGTCGGACATTTTGAACATGACACCCCTTTCTCGAAAAGTTGGTTGGCGCAGTGCAGTCACATGGACTTCAAGACTTCCAGAAGCCCATGGCTGCGATCAGAAGACATGCGATTGCCGCTCCTGCATGAGCTCGCAGTTGTCCGATGCCCGGGAACGACAGTACGAAAGGCACAATGTTGAGCACACCAAGTGGAAGCCACGCGACTAATACCAGAGCGGCCACGAAGAATGCCGAAGCAGCCCATTTGCGCACGGGCGCAGGCCTATCGTAGGTGTCAGCCATGAGCGTGGGGCGCGTTCAGGACCAAACCATCGTCGCCTTTGCAGCGCCCCGCCTCATGCTCTGCCCCGCCAAACTCCAGGTGCTCGTCGTTCTGTCTTCGACATGCGAGCGCGGCGATCCTCGGGTCAGGCACCGATTCGGGTGCTTGCACAGGAGCT
>JBIKKL010000085.1:0-11468 GCA_044360365.1 Burkholderiales bacterium
AGAAGGATCTTAAAGCGTTCGACTGGAGCTACAACCCGTCCAGCCCCAAGCGCGCGGTGATGGAACTGGCGACACTGCAGTTCGTCGACGCGTGCGAGGACGCGTTGATCATCGGCAAGCCCAGCACGGAAAAGAGCCACGTCGCCAAAGCGCTCGCGATGCTGGCAGTCAACCGCGGCTACAAGGTCATCTATCGCGAGGCGCATCAGCTCATCGAAGACATCCATGAGGCGCGCGAGCTCGGCCAGCTTCGCAAGTTGCGCACCCAACTGCATAACGCCCAGCTGCTGGTGATCGACGATCTGTTCCTGCGCAAACTACCCATCGGCGCCGGCGACGAACTCGCCGACGCGTTGATGAGCCGCTACGAGAAGGCCTCCACGATCATCACCTCGAACCGAGGGCTCGAAGACTGGCCCAAGCTGCTCGGCGAGGTGGTCGTAGTCGGCCCGCTGCTCGATCGACTCATGCACCGCGGACACCTGCTGAAGTTTGAAGGAAAGAGCCGGCGACTCAAGGAGGCGGCCGTACGCGTTGCCAAGTGCGCCGCCACGATCTAAAGTCCAAGTCGTCCCGTGACAGCCTTGGGGAAGTTTGGGGTGGCCTGCCAAGGGGTGTAGTGGCAGTGATTTGGTTGATACGCTCTCGCGTATCTATTGCGTATATACGCAATGTCGTATATCGATTAATATATTCGCGGCAGCGCTTATTGGGCGCGAAGGAGCGCCCATGGATCATATCGCTCGAACGCCTCAGCAGATCGGCGCCATTGTCCGCCGCCAACGAAAGAAGCTCGGCCTCTCCCAGGACGATCTGGGAACGCGTATCCATTTGCGCCAGGCCACCATCTCAAAGGTAGAGTCCGGCGAGCCCGCCACGCGCTTGCAGACCTTGCTGGATACTCTTTCCGCCCTGGACCTGGAGATCGTCATCCGGCCCCGCACTCGTGGCTCGGCCAACGAGATCGAGGATCTCTTCTGATGGCGGGGAGAAGAAAGACGCGCATCCCGCTCGACGTATTTCTCAATGGGCGGCTTGTGGGGGAACTGCGTCGGGAGGCGAGCGGGGCTATCGATTTCCAGTACGCGCCAGCGTGGCTCGAATGGGATCCTGCACCGGGCGGGTCGTACTCACACATTGATGCCGCGATCCGGGCGGACGGGCAAATCATCATGGGTAACGTGACGCCAATTCGCGACGCTGGTGTCGCTCATGGCGGGAAAAGGACTTTGGTGGTGCTCAGGAAAAGGCGCACGGAGTCCGTCGCCGATCTTCTCGTCCGTCTCGACCTCGCTATAGCTTCAGCGCAATCTACTGGACGTCACGTCGACTAGATCAACATCCCCTTCGTTAGATTTCCAGTATGAAATCTGATGCGGTCGCGCAACGGCCATCGTTACACGAACCGTGCTGGATCTGGCCCGCGGGGAGCTTCGGTTTCCGAACCTACAGATTTTGACGCCCGAAGAATTTTTGGAGAGGTATCCATGTCCACTCTGACCATTCGGTTACCCGATGACAAGCACGAGCGATTGAAGGCGTTGGCTGAGGCGCGGAATATCAGTGTCAACAAATTGATCGACGAGTTGGCGACTGTCGCACTTGCGAACCACGACGCGCGCCTGAGATTCGAGTTGTGCGCCCGAAGAGGCAATGCTCGCAAAGCACTTGCCATCCTTGATGCATTGGGCGTTGCGTAGGGCGTGATTTCTCTTGCTTCGGGCTGTGTGCAATCCGCCGTTGTGCCAGATATGTGCCGTCACAGTAGTTGTTTGTATTGGCCAAAAATTGGCACAGTGAACGAAGCGGTTGTGGGGCCTGTGCCGCTAAGTGATTGAAAGATAGGTTCAACCGTCGTTCACCATGCCGGTTTAGGACGTTCTCGAAATCGGATGGTCAGAGTAATCTGGCACGTGGGTTCGAATCCCACCCTCTCCGCCAAGCCTTGATTCTGAAGCGTTTTTCCTCTCTTCAGTAATTCCTCCCGTCGTGCCGAATCGGATGGGTGTGCCGTAATTGTGCCGAAACATCCGCAAGAGCGATCGTGGAGCGAGTCGTCTTGTCTCTGATTTTTCTACGATAAGTGTTTGGGCTCGGCATTCCCTGCCGACGAAAAATCGGATGGTCTCGGTCGAGATCGGACGACGCTGCGAGTGATCTCGAGAAGAACTGAAAAGGCATTCGGGATATCACGAAGGCAAGGCTGCACTACGGTGCCGATGTTGACATCGACATAGGGTCGAGGTTCAGCGCTACGATCCGACTGCCGAAGCGGTATCGAACACTCGTCGGTCAATCAAGTTGTACGAGCCTTGAAATGGATGAGCGGAAGTTATCCGACAGTCACCGGGCCTTGTGCTCATGAAATGCCGACGGTCTGCTTTCGCCAGCGACGTAGGCCGGCATGCGACCGATTCCGACGTTCATCGTCTCGATGGCCAAACGGCTGGTTTCCGAGTGGAGCGGTCCTACAGCGTCAGGAATGACCGAGTACTGCTCGGCGTGAACGGCCGTACAACCTGAACTCGACGAGCGGCAGCTAACCGTAGATCAACAGACCGTGGTGCCGACGGTCTGCTTTCGTCGGTGACGAAGGACTGGATCCGGCCCGAACCGGCCGTTCGCTAACCTTGCGTCTTCGACATCGATGCCGGCGGCTGCCCGAACCGCGGCGGGCAAGTCAGGATCATCGCAACTACTGAAGCCCTAGGGGACCTTGTCGGGATTCCTACACACATTGGGGCGACCCGCGCGTACGCCGTCACGTGGTCTGATCCGCACGACAACAACGACATTCGGCGCGGAGCCGAGGCTCGCGCCCGGTCCGGTCTGAGCGTGCGGCCCCCATCGGTGTCACGCACTCGTCCCACGGTTGACGGCCGTGCGGCCGAGCGCGCCTTCGCGCGTGCGCGCCGCTCGCCTCGCCACGGCCTTGCGCGCCTCTTCCAAAATGAGCATCGCCGCGCCCAGCGGCAGCAGGAACACCCACACCTCCCACTCGAGCGCCGCGGTACTGAATAGCCACTGCCCCCACGGCGTGTAGACGATCGCGGCGATCAGACCGACCTCGAGCGCGATCCCAGCCACGATCAACGGATTGCCGCCGAGGCCGGTCGCGACGATCGAGCGGTGCGGGTGGCGGCACAGGAACACGTTCACGACCTGCAGCGCGACGATGGCCGCGAGGCACGCGGTGGTCGCCTGCAAGTAGAGGGGGTCATCCGGCGCAAGCGTTTTACCGTAACTCCAGCCGCCGTTGATCAGTACGAAGAAGTACGCGGCCATCGCGGCCGCGGCTTCCAGCGGGCCGAGGAACAGGTACGCGCGCATGATCAGGCCTCGGGCGAGCAGCGGCGCGTCGCGGCGCCGTGGCGGGCGGCGCATGCCGTCCGGATCGGGTTTCTCGGCGCCGAGTGCCAGCGCTGGCAGGATGTCGGTGCCCAGATCGACAACCAGGATCTGCAGGATCGTGAGCGGCAGCGGGATCCTGAACAGCACAAAGGCGAGATAGGGCACGAGCTCGGGGATGTTCGACGTGAGTATGTAAGTGAGGAATTTGCGCACGTTCTCGAACACCGCTCGCCCCTCCTCGATTGCCGCCACGATCGAGGCGAAGTTGTCGTCGAGCAGGATCATGTCCGCGGCCTCGCGGGCGACGTCCGTGCCGGCGAGCCCCATCGCAATCCCGACGTGCGCGCTCTTCAGCGCTGGCGCATCGTTCACGCCGTCGCCGGTGGCTGCGACCACCTCGCCCTTGCGCTTGAGCGCCTCGACGATGCGCATCTTCTGGTCGGCCGACACGCGGGCGAAGTGGATCTCCGGCGTATCCAGCGCGAGTTGAAGCTGGATGTCCGACATCCGACTCAGGAGATCACCCGTCACGATCACGGGCTCTGCGGTGCGCACGAGCCCGATCTCGCGCGCGATGGCGCTCGCCGTTTGCGGATGGTCGCCGGTCACCATGATCACGCGGATGCCAGCCTCGCGGCAGCGTGCGACTGCCGCGGGCACCTCGGGTCGCGGCGGATCCTCCAGCCCGACGAGGCCGGTCAGGACGAGCGCCTGCTCGAGTTGCCCGCCACCGGCCGGGTCGGGCATCTCGCGATAGGCGAATGCAAGCACCCGCAGGCCCCGCGCGGCGAAGGACTCCTGTGCTTGCAGGAACGCCTGACGCGTCGCGTCGTCCAGCGGGATCGTATCCTGCCCCGCCTGCACGCGCGTGCATAGGGGCAAAACGGTTTCAAGCGCGCCCTTGCAGTAGAGCGTGCGTATCCCCGCACGCTCGTGGACGGTGGACATGCGCCGCCGGTCCGCGTCGAACGGCACTTCGTCGATCCGCGGCGAAGCTGGGCCCGGCTGGTGGCGCTGCGCGAGCGCCACCAGCGCCACTTCCATCGGGTCCCCGACCCAGTGGGTCGCCCCGCGCTCGTCGATGCGCCTCGCCGTGTGACAGTGGAGCGCACCTTCGAGCAGCCGCCGTGCTGCGGCCGAGGCCACCGTGAGTTCCTCCGCAGCGACGAATACCCCGGGCAGGTAGAGGTGGCGCACGGTCATCTCGTTGCGAGTGAGCGTCCCGGTCTTGTCGGTGCAAATCACGGTTGCCGCACCCAGCGTCTCCACGGCGGGCAGATGGCGCACGAGAGCGTTGCGCTGCGCCATGCGCTGCGTGGCCATGGCAAGCGAGAGCGTGACCGTGGGCAGCAGACCCTCCGGCACGTTGGCCACGATGATCCCGATGGCGAAGACGAAGTTGAGCCAGAACGGCAGTCCGACGAACTGCCCGATCAGGAAGAACGCGAGACCGAGCCCGATCGCGAGCGCGGCGACGAGGCGCGACAGGCGTGTGATTTCCAGCTGCAGCGGCGAGAGTTCCTCAACCGCCGTTTGCGTGAGATACGCGATCCGGCCGAACTCGGTGCGCATGCCGGTCGCGAAGATGAGCGCGTGCGCCTCGCCCGAGACGAGGGATGTGCCGGCGAGCAGCACATTGCGCGCATGCAGGGTGCCGTTCTCCGTGCTGGGCGCCGCGGTGCGTGCCGCAGCACGCGACTCTCCGGTGACCGTCGCGGTGTTCACGCGCAGCGCGTACGCTTCCAGAACGCGGCAATCGGCGGGCACGCGGTCGCCTGCCTCGAGCAGCACGATGTCGCCTGGGACAAGCGATTCCGCGACGACTTCGACTGTCTGCCCGCCGCGCAGGGCGCGCACGCGGCGCGGCAGCAGGTCGCGCAGCGCGGCGACGGCACGCTCCGCCCTGAACTCCTGCCAGAACGAGAACAGGCCATTCAGGATGATGACGCCGACGATCGCCCACCCGAGCGTGGCCATGCCCTGTCCTGGGTCGTTCCACTCGGCGACGAATGCGAGGCCAGCGCCCAGCCACAGGATGCGAGCGAAAAGATGGGTAAACTCGCGCACGAGCCGTTTCCAGAGCGGAGTGCCGCGCATCTCCTCGACGACGTTCGGGCCGAACTCGGCGAGCCGCCTGCGCGCTTCGTCTTCGCCCAGCCCCTGAGGGCTGCTGCGCAGGCTGGCGAGGGCCTGTTCGACAGTGAGGTGGTGGATCTTCATTCCGGCGCGGACGTTCCTTCGTGACGTGCGCACGCCGACTCCCTGCTCGAGGCGCGCACGGTGAATTCTGCGCCCCTCGCGTGCCCGCAGGGATGCTCTGGGTCAAACGCCGCGAAGGTAGGCCGGCCGGGATCGGTGCGCTCGGCCTCCCCGGAGGGTCAGCGCAGCTCCTGCCATTTCGCCTTGCTGCCGAGGAACAGATTGCGTTTGAGGAAGAACGCGAGTACGTAGGTCAGCCCGCTCTCCACGTGCTCGTGCAGGTCGAGCGCGGTGCTCGGCGCTTTGCGGAAGAGCGATGTCATGAGGCCGGTCGTGCGGTCCTCCAGCATGATCTTCATCGCGATGCCCAGTGTGGACGCCGGATCCCAGTCGAGCACCTTCGTGATTGCGAATGTGGGGATGGAGGAGCCGACAGCCATTCGCGGCCTGCGGTATCGCGACGAGCTGGTGTGCCTGGAACAGCTCACCTGCGATCCGATGGAAGACCTGGCACAGATCGCGATGGATGAAGGCAATACCGTCGAGATCCGGCTGCGCGCCTATTCCGAACTGGCACCGTAGGTCGCGGCGAAACGCAAAGCCGTCGAGCACCGCCATCGATGGCGATGGCGGCCCGGTTGTGGGGAATTTCGTTCGTTGGGATAGCCATCCGACGGGATGAAGTTCCAGAAGGAAATCATCGGGAATCCTGGGGGGGGGGCTGTCCCAAGGGCTACTACAACCTCTAAGAACTGGCGCATTCGCACACGGAGGCCGCGCTTTAGACGTTGTTGCAGGTTATGACGGATCAGCGCGACCGGAAGTGCTCGCGTTTCTGCTGCTTGCGCGTTGCTGGATCGATGTTGGGGCCGCCCGTCGCAACAAGTCCAAACGGCAATGAGTCTCGAGCGGACCCTTTCAAGAGTTAAGCGACTGCGAACTCGTTGAAATACTCGCTGGCCTCAGATCAGCCATCGAACAGGACGATCCGGCTGCCATTGCGAGCGAGTAGCGCCTCTCGGCGTGCGCTCGTTGTTCGATTCCTGCGGCCGAAGCAGCACCTGTCGGGACGTAAGCGCCGCCGCAAAGCTGTGTCTGATCTGTTTCGCAGGTCCACGCGCGAGGCGGCGAGCATGCCTCGACGTCAGCTTTCGTAGAACGGAGCGTCGGCTATCCGGATGCATCGACGGGCGGCATCCGACCGAATGGAGACACGCGGGCCGACATAGAGCGAGCGTCAGCTTACGCCGTTAGCAGACCGGCGCGACAGCGACATCGTTGTTGTAGAAGTCATCGAGTACCGTGCCTCATTTGAACTTCTGATCAGATTCCAGTACTGCAGGCAGGTTGCGGGCACCATGCAAGACTCTCTCGATTCGCACCTTGCGCTCACTCACGCTGAAGAAAATCACATAGGATCCTAACGCTGCCATCCGCAGACCGGGCGCCAGGTCCACGCGGCCTGGGTAACCCAACGGCGCATTGCCGATGCGCTTACGCTGTTGTATGAGCTTTTCGACAAATCGCCGAGCGTTGGCATGACTGTCCTTGGCGATGTAATCGCCGATTTCGAAGAGATCTTGCCGAGACTTCGGCGAGAAGGTGACTTGTGCCATCAAGCCTTGCGCTTGCTGCGGGGTTTGGTGGTGGACTTAGGCCTGGGTTCGGCATAGCGGGTATTAAGTTCGGCGAACACCTCATCGGCTGCAATGTCCGGACCACTGTCGATCCCTTCCTGGATGGACTGTCGCAAGTCGGCATTCAATCGTTCAAGCATAGCTTCATAGACGCGCGGCGACAGCAGGTAGGCGGCCGGACGGTTGTGGTTAAGTACTGCTACCGGTTCGGAACCGGCCTGTTCTAGAACGGCGCTGGGACTGCGTTTGAGTTCGGTGATACTCACCGACCGGGAAGCTAGAACCTGTTCCATGACATGCCTCAAATCAAACCGAAATCGGTACGGAATTCTGGTTGATTCTCGGCATTACGGCAAGTGCTGATTGGCGGGCGGCCAGCCTTGGCTGCGCCATCTGCGTTGTTTTGATTGATCGCTGTCGAGCTGGGAGCCGTCGCTCAGAGGCGGAGACTTTGTGCCGCGTTAGTGTCGGCTCCTGGCCGGCTACAGCCCGATGTGGCCATCCCTCGTTTTCCCTGTCAGCAGCCGTTCGCGCTGCCCGCGACTGGATCGGTCCAACGCGGCCGTCGGTTGACAGCGGCATGCGACCAGAAGCGGTTATTCCTGATCGGGTCGATGGCCCCATATCGAGCGAGTACAGCCCAACTGGCTTTCGGTAGACTAGTTTGGGCGAAGTTGCTTCAGGCGCGCTAAACTGTTTGCGTACGATGTTGGCGTGCTGCGCGAGACAGCTCCGTCACAACAATCAAGTCTATCCGGGTGCCTGAAACTTGAAAGCGGTTGCGGTATGCGTTTTTCTGACACTCGTGTTAGTTGGTTGTGCGAGCACACCCATCGGAAGGAGCGATCTCCTGGATTTCCTTCGGCTGGATATCACGACGAGAGAGGACGTTCTCGTCGCCTTGGGCGATCCTGATGCGACCTATGAGAATTCGCGCATCCTCACCTACCGATTGACTCGCGATGAGGGCGGATGGATTCTGCGCAAGTCGAAGGGAGGTTGGTACGGCGTGCACGCGGTATTGGTCGTCGTGTTTGACGACCGCGGAGTCCTGAAGCGGCATTCAATTGTCCAGATTCGTTCCGATGAGAATAGCGTTTCGAGGCACGCTGGTGGCACTGCTTGTCCTGTCGTCGGGTTGTGTTCCTTTTCCGGTACTTCCCTTCGGAGACCGGGAATGGTCGCGGCAGAACACTTCAGATAGTGTTCCGGAAGGCATCATTCCCGGTCAAACGACGCGCGCCGACGTAATTCTTGCAATTGGCGACCCTGATCGACGATCAAAGGACGATGCACGGTTTCATTATGTACGCGCGACTGAAGAGGGTGGAGTTGCATTCCTGATTGGCGGCGGACTACGAGGCGGCGTTACGGGAACTCCCGTGACATTCCGGACGCTCACGATAACCTTTGACGCACGTGGGGTAGTAAGCGGTGCGACCACTGGCAAGATCGTAAAGCGCGACTTTGGTCCCCATATCAGCGGCGACCTGCTGAAAGCACTCTTCCCCGATGTCGATTAGGTGTGAAGACCGCGCAAGATTATCAAGTCCTGTATTTCATTGGGCACCACTGCCAGTCGCCACTCAGATCCTCGACTCGGCTAGGCCCCGTAAAGTGACCGCTACCGGTAGTGTGAATTCACGAACTCACGCTATTGACCCGTACCAGTCAGTCGCGCTTATCCATAGCTGCTCTTCGTTGGCGATCGCCGGACGCGTAATGTAGCGGCACAGGCGTTCGAGTTCCTTGCGCTGATGCGCGCCGCAGCGCACTCCGGCATGCAGGCTGAAACCGTGCGCCTAGGCGCACAGGCCTGCGGGGTGACTATGGCGCACCCAATATTCACGCCGATCTGCGCGAGAAAGGCACATGGGTGGGCTTTTGCCAGCTATTGCGCCGCCGCTCGCTGCGCCTGCGCGCGGTCGAGCAGGGTCAGGCGCCACATCTCGCGGCTATAGCGCTCATAGTCGTAACCGGTGGCGGAATGAATGGTGCAGCGATTGTCCCAGGCCACGATATCACCGGGCTGCCAGCACCATTTCACCGTGTATTCCGGCCCGGTGATCGCGGGCAGCAGACTGCGGAGTATCTGAACGCTTTCGTGCTCGGTGCCTTCCAGATCGCAAACGTCCAGCACGTCCGGCGCGATGTCCTGGCCTTTTGGCAGGATGGCGCAGGTGGAGGAATTCAGGCCATAGAGCGCCGGCTCGCCGCTGACCGGATGTTTCAGGACGATGGGCACCCGGTTCGGCGGATTGGCTGCCCGCTGTGCCGGCGTCAGGATCGGATAGTCCGGCGAGTAGGTGTTGATCTTCTTGTCGTGATGGGCCAGCGAGCACACCGCTTCCAGCCTGTCCAGCTTCGCCTTGGTTGCGCCGTCCAGCCGCTGGTAGGCCGTGCGCATGTCGGCGAACAGCGTCTCGCCGCCTTCGTCGGGCGCAATCTTGCAATGAAAGACCGAGCCGATGGGCGGATGCTTGCGGAATGTGGAGTCCGTGTGCCAGACCGGGCGGCGGGTTTCCGGGTTATAGCGGATGTCGTCATCGGTGCACAGCTGCGGCACCCGCGCCAGGGAGGCCTTCAGATTGCCCGCCTCGTCACGGATGTTGCCGATGCGCAGGATGGGAAAGCCTTTGACCGACTTGTCTTCGCGGGCAGTCATGCCCTCGTATTCCACCGCGCCAAAAACCTCGGACCAGGCGACCAGTTCTTCCGGCGGGATGGCGGCCAAATCGTTGCCGCGGACAGCCAGCAGGCCGCCCTGGCGGGTCCACAGGTCATAGGCTTCGCGCTGGAAGGTTGCGTCTTTCAGGTCGCGGCGGCTGACGCCTTCAATCATCACACCGAAATCGCCGTTCAGGGAACTGGTCTTGTGCTGCATGGTCCGGGGCTCGCTTTGCTGTCGGAGGGGCCGAATTGCGTGCGGCGAAGTCTAATACGCCTCGCATGGGCGGTCGAGAGGGAGGGCGCGTATAGGAATTTCAAACCACCTTTTTCCCGATCCGCGACGGTATCGCCGTCCCGAGAGGCGGTCAATCACGTGGTCTCTGGCAAAGATTCCCCGCTCTCAATGACGATTCGCCCCCTGAATCGACCCGAGTTGCCTGACTTCGACGCACGCTGACCGCAGGCGCGCAAGCGTGGGCCGTGCGCAACCCTCAGCGCCGTTGCATAGCCGTTCTTGCCTTCGGGGATCAGGCCAGCTGAAAAAGCGCCGGCCACCGCGCCGGTGTGCGGGGCTGCGCGCGGGGAGATATAGGGTTGTCGATCCGTCGTTAAACTGAAAAGTAACAGTGTGAGCACGGTCAGCGAACGCGGTGGACTGATTTTCACGATTGGAGATGGACAATCACGGCTACCGTATTGCAATTCCATCTAAAACCGGGAGTAATGGGTGCCATGTAAGGCACCAAGGCATTTGCCGTGCCATCCTGCCCATTCTTGAGCACCATAACTGCATGCTTGTAGAGAGAAAAGCTGATCACGTTTGATGATGGTGATGAACCCTGATACATCGCCGAACTTGAACAAAAAACCACCTGTTTTCCATCAATGTTTCTGACCGTGCTCACGGCGGCGCCGGCAAAGTGTGCTGCGGAGCACATGCTCCGTTGACGAGCTTTCGACCATGGAAAACACTGAAACGGCGCCGGTAGCAAAGGACGTGAGGCAGTGTCTTATGGCGGGCACGGCGGCGGTCATGCGCATGCTGCTGGTTGCCGGAGCCTGCATTTGCCCCGTACTTGCCGCTGATGATGTCACGTTGCAGACGATGAGCGTGCAACTGCCGGCGGGGACTGCGGATGTGGACGTCTATTGGCCAGGCGCCACGACGAAGGCGCCGCTGGTGATCGTCGCCCACGGCTTTTCGCGCGGCCGGCAAAACATGGCCGGTTGGGGCCGGCATCTGGCCGGCGAGGGCATCGTTACAGCCGTTCCCGATCTGCCGGCGTGGTCCGATCACGCGCGCAACGGCCTCTTTCTTTCGCAGCTGCGCGCACACCTGCTGGCCGATCCTGCCTGGCAGGATCGGATTGACCCGGCGCGGGTCGGGCTACTGGGGTTTTCGGCCGGCGCCCTGGCCAGCCTGCTGTCGGCCGCCGACCCGCCGGGCCTGGCCGTCTGGGTCGGGCTCGATCCGGTCGATCATGACGGTCTGGGTGGGCGGGCTGCTGCCATGCTCCAGCTACCTGCTGTCGTGCTCACCGCCGAGCCGTCAGCCTGCAACGCGCAGGGCAACGCCCGCGATATCCTTGCGGCCTTGCCGCGACGCGAACA
>JBIKKL010000568.1:0-3617 GCA_044360365.1 Burkholderiales bacterium
CGGCAAGAAGCGGATGCCCACCCTGCCGCAGGTGCCAACGTTCATCGAAGCCGGCCTGCCCAAGTACAACGTGACGTCATGGAACGGGGTCCTCGTGCCCAAGGGAACGTCCATGGAACTCTCGAAGCGGATCTCCGCGGATATCGCAAAGGTGCTCCAGAAGCCTGCCGTTCGCGACAAGCTGACCGCGATGGGGGCTGATCCGGAGCATGCCGGGCCTGAGGAGTTCGGCCGGGAGATCCAGGCCGACATCGATCTGTTCGCAACCGTCATCAAAGCGGCGGGCATCAAGCAAATCGATTGATGAAAGCCCTCGGTGCGGCACTGCCGCTGCACCGGGCTTTCGAACGCGAGGCGTGTCGCAGATGCCGGTACGCTACTGCTTGGGGAGGTTCGCCGCGCGGGCAACGGCCCCGTAGCGCTCGATGTCTTCGTGCAGCAGCTTGGCAAGTTCCTTCGGGCCGCCCGGCCAGGGATCCACACTCATCGACTTGAGCCGATCGCGCACCTCGGGCGTTTCCAGCGCTTTCACCAATGCGGCGCTCATCCGATTGACGTACTCCGCGGGCGTGTTGGCCGGGGCGAACATTCCGTACCAGAGCGGCATGGTGAAACCCTTCACGCCCGCCTCGATGCCGGTGGGCACATCGGGCAGCACCGGCACCCGCTCTTCGGTCAACACAGCGACGGGACGCACCCTTTGCGACTTGATCAAAGGCAGGGCGGTCGAAACAGGCATCACGACGGTATCCACTTCGCCGCTCGTCATGGCGACGGCGGCCTGCGTCACCCCCTTGTAGGGCACGTGCACCATGCGGATCTTTTCCAGGTGCATCAGCATTTCGTTTGCCAGATGGTTGGTGGTACCGAGGCCACCGGATCCGAAGTTGAGCTTGCCCGGGTTCTTCCTGGCCAGGTCGATGAACTCGCGCAAGGATTTGGCCGGCACCGACGGGTGGATGAGCATGATGTTCGGAATCACGGTGAGGCGGGCGATCGGGGCCAGATCCTTGATCGGGTCGTAGCCCAGGTTCTTGTACAGCGAGGGGCTGACCGCGATGCTGGCCGTCGCGATGGCCATGGTATAGCCGTCGGGCGGCATCTTTGCCGTTGCCCCGAGACCGACGTTGCCGCCGGCACCGGGCCGGTTATCGGCGATGATCTGCTGGCCGAGGAATTCGCCGGCCTTCTGGACGATGATGCGTCCGACCAGATCGCTCGATGCCCCGGGCGGGAAGGCGACGATCAATCGCAGCGGTTTCGAGGGATAGGTTTGCGCGAGGGCAGGGAAGGTTGCAACGCAGGCTGCCAGCGCGCATAGCGCCGGGATCACGCGCCGGCGGGAAATCGGAAAGTCGGTGTGCGGACGAGTCATGGTTATCCTCGATGTGAAAACAGGATGGCGTCACTGCGCGCCGGTCGAGCGCGGCATCGACCCATGGTTCGGCGCCGAGTTTCGGGGACGAACGAAGGAGCGGAGGGTAACATGTGCGGCGCTGTCTGCCCTCTGCGGCGCGCACGTGCGTGCAGGTGTGGCCGGTACGTTGATGATTCGGGCTATAGAATGTTCGCACCTAGTGTCCTGTGTCGGAGATTCGTAGCAGAAGTGCGAGTCGCTACCATCGATCCCATGCGTGGTAAAAGTGTCGAAATCGGCGCCAGGCGCGAAGGAAACCGCGCCTCAAGTTGGACGCCTGGCGAGGATTTCCGACAAAGTATGGCGTCGATTCTCGGCGCTTTTATGGCGCGAATTTCCGACACAGGACGCTAGATGGAGGAGACGATGAGCCGCAGAAAGCCATGGATCGAATGCGAGCCGCCGCAAGCTGCGACCGGCGATCTCAAACGCGCGTACGACAAGATTCTGCAGACGCGCGGCGCGATCCCGCAGATCCGCGCCGTGATGGCCCGCGAGCCGCTCACCGTCGAGGGCTTTGCCTACTTTTATCCGGAAAACAACTACGCGTGCCGGTCCATCGACCGTCGTCTGGCGGAGATGATCGCGACGGTCGCATCCGTGGCGAACGGCTCCGGGTTCGGCGGACCTGCGCACGCGCGCCAACTCGCGGCCGTCACGGGCGACCAGGCCTTCGCCGATGCCCTCCTGCGTGACTACACCACGGCTGGCATCTCGGGCGAGGAGCGCGTGTTGCTCGACTACGTGTGCAAGCTCAGCCGAACGCCCGGAGAGATGACCGCGGAGGATCTCGATCGTGTCCGTGCGGCGGGCTGGCCAGAGGCACAGATCGTCGCCACCGTTCATGTGACGGCGTTCTTTGCGTACATGAATCGTGTCGCCGAAGCCTTCGGCGTGAGCTGACAGCCGAACTCGGAATCGATAGGGGAAGCGTATGAAAACGGCGACGACAAGTGACCGAACGCTGGAGATCGCGCAGCGGGTGACCCGCTTCGGGGCGGACGATCTCGACGCAGCGACCATCGCGATGGTCAAGCGCCTGATCGCAGACGGCGTGGCGGTGGCGGTTGCCGGATCCGCGGAGGAAGCGCCGCGCCTCATCGCCGAGCACGCGCACGAGCAGCATTGCGCAGAACGCAGCACCGTTTGGCGGTTCGGCTTCAAGACATCGCCCTCGCAGGCTGCTTTCGTGAATGCCGCGTCGATGCATGTGCTCGATTTCGAGCCGATGTCGAGTCCGCCCACGCACGCCGTCTCGCCGACCGTGCCGGCGGCATTCGCGTTGGGCGAAGCGCTCGGCAGCAGCGGGCGGGAGATCGTTGCGGCCTGCGCCAAGGGGTTCGAGATGCAGGGGCGCGTGCTCGCCGCGGGCATACACATGCGCGGTTCGTTGCCGTTCCACACGCCGGGTGTCGTGGGCGTGATGGGGTCGACCGTCGCGAGCGCCCACTTGTTGGGGTTGAACGCCGATCAGCTCGCGTATGCACTGGGCATCGCCACGTCCCGATGCTCGGGGCTCTCGGCGAATACCGGGTCGATGGTGAAGTGCACGCATTGCGGCAACGCGGCGGCTGCGGGGCTCGATGCGGCAGGCTTGGCGAAACGCGGGTTCGTGGCGCATCCCGATATCTTCGAGGCGTCGCGCGGCTACGTGGCGACGTTCTTTCCCACGCATTTCGATTACGACACGATGCTCGCCTATGGTCGGCCCTTTCGGTGCGTCGATCCGGGCATGGCGATCAAGTTCTATCCGTCCAAGTACCCTACGCATTTCGTTATCACGGCTGCCCTAGGACTGCGCGACCGAGTGACCGATCCGCGGCGGATACGCGAGGTGTTGATCTGCACGCCCGACATCGACGATGCCGACAGACCTCAGCCACGCTCGGGTCTGGAGGGCAAGTTCAGTTTCCAGTACACCACCTCGATCGCCTTGCTCGATGGCAAAGTCGGCATCAAGTCGTTCACGGACGAGCGGCGGTTTGCTGCGGATGTCGTCTCGCTCCTTGGCAAGTGCAAGGTCGTGCGTGATCCCAATGCGTCCAACGACACGAGCAACATGCGGGTGGAGATCCATGTGACGCTGGACGACGGGAGTACGGTCTCTCAGGTGTGCAAACGACCGCCGGGATCATGGGGCGAGCCGATCGATCCGAATCAGCACGGCGCCAAGCTGCGCGATTGTCTGGGAACTCGTCTG
>JBIKKL010000569.1:0-3611 GCA_044360365.1 Burkholderiales bacterium
TGATCTTCGCCCCCAACACGATCTTGCCGGCAGGCACCGACCACCCCGCCCAACCACCCCCGCCGAAGTTGAATAACGCCGATGTCGCCACGCCGTATCCAGGCAAGGCCGTGACATCAACTGGCGCTGAACCGTCCGCGTTAAAGTCGAAGACCCAGACGGTCGTTGCCCCCGGCAGCGGGGCCGGATTTGTCGGGGCCGGATTTGTCGGGGCCGGATTTGTCGGGGCCGGGGTCGGCGGGGCCGGGGTCGGCGGGGTCGCGGGGGCGTCGTCGTTGGTGATCGTGCCCACCACCGCTCCGGAAGTCCCGATCGTGTAGCCCGTGCCCTGCGTGGCGGTCCCGGCGAGGAGGGAAGCGAGAGAGGAAAGGGGGGGCAAATCCACTCCCGTCCCGGATTCTCCCACGTGACTCTGCAACCGGAGGATCACCCAGCCCAACGCATAAGTCGTCGCGGCACGCAACTCGGACCCGCTATGCCGCGGCCTATTCAGGGACCGTTTTCCCCCAAAAGATTCTGCAGGGGAACCCAAGAATCTAACGTGCAACACTCCGGCGGTAAACATCGACGACGAAGGGAACGTCGCTGCGATCAAACGCTCGCATCAGTGCGGGTGCCCCTTCCTGCAGTTCGAGGTCGCGCTCATCTGTGTAGATCGGAACGACGCGATAGAGCTGAACCGTCTCCCCGTCTTTTCGCAAGAAGGATTTCTCCGCAACTATCAATAAGCAGGTGAAATCCGTATTGGGCCCGAGGGGCCTCGGGGGATCGTCGTTTGCGATAATAGTGAATGGGCCGCCAAGGCCTGTGTTGTTGTCGTGCGGGTACTGAGCGATACGTCGCAGCCACTCGACCGGCCAATGCCACTGTGCCTCCGGGCTGTCGTACTTCCAGTCCCCGGGCAGTTCAATGAACACCTCCGCATACGCAAACGATGACCACCGGGACGGCACGTCCATGCGTTTCGACGATAGGCCGGTCGTGAACAGGGTGAGATGCGTTCGGTTTCCTGCGGGCGGAATCACGTGAATGGCCACCGGAAATCCTGTCGGAACGATTTCAATCAGCGAACGTGGAGCGACATCACCACAGTTTTCTTGAAAGTACTGAACGACCTCGTCCAGAACATCAACCGTCACGGCAGGCTTTGGCGCCTCGCCAGACAGTTCTGTCGCCTTCTTGGCTCCCTTGCTCCTGAGGTATGCAACGACCTCGGGATCCTTGGTCCAGTCCAAGGCGGTAAACCCTTTTGAAGCATCGCCGTAAAGGTCATACAGGCGATTGACGTCGCATCCGTGCTCGACGAGTAACTTGACAAATGCCATTTTTGTATCGGCAGAGTTGATGTTCAAGGCGCTAATCAGTGGACGATCAAGGTTTGGATTAGCCCCGTTGCGAAGCAACAACTCCGCCATTTCATAGTGCCCCTGAGAGACCGCGTTGACAAGTGCCGAAGACTGCTCCTTGCCACTCAGCGCATTGACATTAAAGCCCAGGTCGAGGAGCAGTTGCATCATGGCAATATTGCCTGACCGCGCGGGCACTTTAATCCAGGTGGGGCGAAAGCCTTTGTACTCATGCCAGGTGTGGTCTGTGACAAGCCAAGGATAGCGAGCGCACAGATCGCGGCAGACATCTAGTTGCCCGCGCTCGATCGCGAGAAAAAACTGCTTGCCGATGGCTACTTGATCGTCTGTCCAGTCCATGAATGGATCACCAAAAGCTTTTGCCACGTTCCAAAACCTCCCTCATTTCACCTAGCGCCGCTCGGATCCGTTGACTAATATCGTCCTTGGAACCACCTCCGGCCACCGCAGCTTGGAGGTTGTCTAAAACAGCCTTAGCGTAATCGTCGCCATGAATGCCAAGATGTCCATGACTTATCGCCATCGCCATATTAGACAGATCTGAGGCGGCCCGCAACTTCTCTTGTGTTTCAAGGATAGGTATTCCGTATTTAGTAAGAATCTCCCGAGCCGCGACGCTTGCGGCGTCGTCCGCCGCTTTCATCACTATATGGTGCCCGTGAACAGCTGACTTAGGAAGGCCCTTGCTGATGGCCAAATCGAGCAGAAACTCCTTCTGCGACGATGACCACCCTTTCGCGACCAGGTCGTCGCACCAGCTTTGATTGTGCGCGAGAAGTTCGGCCTCCGTGACCAAGAAACTGTGGTGCCCTTCAACGGTAAGATTGCAGACCGGTCGACTGGTGACCGCGCGAATACAGATCGACGTCACCTTCACCTCGACAGCGCCGCGCGAGTGAAGCGCATCGCCGGGCCGAAGGTCTTGTGAATTCAGCCAACGGCCCGCAAGAGTCTTGTTTTCATCCGCTCGCACATCAAAGTGGTGAGGAATACTTCGTGCACTCAGTTCCTCGCCCGAGACGACCCAGATGGGGTGATTCGCTGTAACCTCGAGTGTCTCACCGTTGCTGAGCGTCAGTGTGACGAACTCACCATCGAAGACGTTGTTATGCCGTCTCAAAACCCGAGCGAGCACATATTTGCCCTCGTCGAAGTCGAAAGCAAAAACCTCCTCGCTGGCTTCGATCTCGCTGATTGGGCGGCGACCGGATGCCGTCGCAACGAGCGTGGTCGGGGCGAAGCACCATTCGTCGGGTGCGATGTCGCCGGGCGATATTGAGCCGTGAGCTGTCTTGCTCGCGATCTGTTGGACGTCAACCTTTTCTGCCAACCTCTTATTGGCTTTCGCAGCATCGGTCAGGGCCTCTCGATACTGCTTTCCGGAGGACGCAACCCCGAGTGCTGCAAAGACGGCGTCGATGCCCTTGATCGTGGCGGCTGTGTACTTGCCATTCAGGACATCGCTTACAGCACCAGCGCCACTTTCCGCTCCCAGGATTCCAGTGGCAATCGTCGCCCCGAGGGCGACATGCCGATATTGACCGATCTTGGCGGCATTTTGAAGGAAGTTTCCAAGCCGAACCGCGGTTCCCGACTTGATGACTGAGCCTGCCTTCGCCGTAACCTGCCCCAGTTTTCCGACAACGGAGAGAGTCAGGGCGACATCTGCGAGGAACCAAGCCGCAGCATGTGCGTAATCGCCTTGCTCGAGATAACCCGCCGACGTGCCTCCAGGAATTATGCTTAGAGCGACATCGGCCGCGCCTAATCCAACTAACCAGTTTGCGTTACCGGCTAGTTGCTGCAGTGAGGCAATCGATACGGTATTGGGAGCGATCGCAAATAGCTGATAGGAGAACTCGGGCAGGGTCGGCTCTATGTACGTGTAGTAGTTTTTTCCTATTTCTACGAAGACATAATCCCAGAGCCCGTCATGTCGCCCGACCTCCAACCCTGCAGCTTTTAGGGCGTTGTATTCCGCAGCCGTCAGGAGTTGGAGGGCATCTCCTGCCAAGGCTGCGCCGACTTGGGTATTGAGTCGAGCGAGTGTCTCAATGGGTCTGATGTCGATATACTCTTCGACCGAAAAGAAGATCCGATCCTCTGAGATGATCGCGCCGCTGGCATTTAGCAATGCGAGCGTTATTGCTCGGTCAATGCCTTCGACGTTGCCATCAACGTAGAGTCGTTTCTCGCCAGTGAAGGTGGCGTTGTCGAACGTGAACACGTCCGGTTGATTGGGAT
>JBIKKL010000570.1:0-3600 GCA_044360365.1 Burkholderiales bacterium
CGACTTTGCGCACCTCTTCGTCGCGTTCGATCCGAATCTCTTCATGCCCCTTGAACAGTTCACCGCCGAACTGGAGGAGCTGCTGTCGCGCATTCGGAACCTGCCGCGTCAGCCGGGTGTCGACGACATCCGCATTCCGTCCGAGCGAGGCTTCAAGGAGCGCGAGATTCGCCGCCGACAAGGGATCGTGGTGAAGAAGCGGGTCGTCGAGCGGCTGCAGGGCATGGTGTAGTCATTCCGGCATCGTATCGCTGCGGCGAATTCGCGCACCTACTCGACCTTGATGCCCGAAGACTTGACCACCCGTGACCATTTCGCAAGATCGCTCTTGATGAACTGCCCCAGTCCCTCCGGCGTGGAAGGGATGATCTCCGCACCTAGCAGCCTGTCGGACTGGATTTCACGACTGGGACGGGAGTGCTTTGCGTGCAGGGCTAGAAGGGCGACGCAGCCGATATCGAGAAGTACGGCTAAGTCGGCTGACAACGCCCTGCGCGAAAAGCGCCCCGTCCCTTCGGGTTGTGCCCAGAACGAGCGCATGCGTCGTTGCTCTTCTTGCCAATATTCGCGATATCGGACTGCACCGAGCGCCTAACCTGCGCTCGTTCTGGGCACAACGCAGCGCGCGAAATCCAGTCCGACAGGCTGCTAGACTCGCGAAGCGTTCCCTGATTTGTTCACCGAAATCTCGGCTGAAGACAATAGAATCTGCCTTCCCGAACTCAACGAATCGACCGATGGACGCATTTCCCTACGAAGTCCCCGAACTCGACGTGAACCCGCCCTTCGATCGTCACCGCGGCATCGTGAAGCCGGAGTGGATCGACTGGAACGGTCACATGAACCTTGCCTACTACGTGACGGTATTCGACGAAGCGTCGGGCAGCTTCTCGCGCCAGCTCGGTCTCGGCGCGCCGTACCGGGCTGCAGGCTTTGGTCAGACGTTCGTGCTCGAGACCCACATCACTTACGATCGCGAAGCTCACGACGGCGATCCGCTGCGCGTGACGACCCTGCTCGTCGATTACGACGCGAAGCGCATGCACATCTACCAGGAGATGTTTCATGGGGAGAAGGGTTACCTGATGTCGACCAGCGAGCGCGTCGGCATCCATATCGACCAGACGTCGCGTCGCTCGTCACCGTATCACCCGCTGGTGCTTGCCCGCATCGAGCGGGTATTCGCGGTGCACGGAAAGGTGCCGCGGCCGGCGAATGTGGGGCGGGTGATGGGGATCAAACGCAAGTAGCGCTGAGCGCGCTGCTTGGGTGTGAAAGGTGAAAGGTGAACGCTTCGCTGTTCACCGGTGTCTCGCTTCGACTACGTCTTTCCCCGACCCCCTCGAATCAACTGAAACCCGGTCACCAACGCCGGCAGCCCGCACACCAGGAACCCAATGCTGTAGCTGCCCGTGCCTTCGAGCAGGCCCGCATACACGAGCGGCAGCAGCAGCGCGCCGAGCTGACCGAAGGAGAGGACGCCGCCGGTCGTGCCGCCGCGCATGTCTTCCGGAGCGGCGCGAGCGGTTTCCGCGAGGAGCACGCCGTGCCACGAGAGTGCAGTGGCACTCAGGATGCAAGCGACGAGCCCGATGATGATCGTGGGCCAGGCCGCGGTGAAGAGCGCCATCACCGCCACACTGCCAGCCATGCCGAACGCGAGACATGCAAGCATGAACCGCGGCGACACACGCGTGCTGCCGAGCCAGCCCCAGAGTATCCGTCCCGGGACGGCGACTGCCGTCGCGATCGAGAAGATGAAGCCCGCGGCCACGAGCGAGTAGCCGAGGTGCGTGAGGTACACGACGAAATAGGCTGTCATCACGGCCTGCAAACCGTTGAAGACGAGACAGGCGATCGAAAGCGTTCGCAGGTTTCTTGTCTTGACCACCGACAGCAGCGTCGATTTGAAGTCCGAGAGCTTGAAGCTGCGCGTCGGATCACGATCGTCGTCGAAGCTCTTGCGCAGGGGCTGCAGCATGAAGGTAAAGATGAGGCAGGCTGCAGCACTCAGGAGCATCGCCCATTGCCAGCTCAACGCTTCGGTCAGGGGCGGGCCGAGCAGGCCCGCGAGCAGCAGCCCGGCAGGCACCGCCGTTTGTTTGATGGAGAAAACCAGGGGCAGATATTTCGGTGACGTGCAGCGGCTCAACAGGTGCGAACTCGCCGGGGTCGAGAACGAGGCGCCTCCGCCGCCGATGATTGCGGAGAGCACGAACGCCCAAGGGGTCCCGATTGCAGCCACGCTCGTTCCGATGACCAGCAGCACGAGCGCCACCTGACTCATGCGCAGCGCCCCATAGCGCACGATGAAGCTGCCGCAGCCAAGTTGGACGATGAAAGCCGAACAGGCGGTGATCGCGAAGAACATGCCGATCCACGACGGTTCGAAGTGTCGATCGGCGATGATCGCGGGCGCAATGACGGCAGGCAGCGCACGACCCAGAGCGACGAATGTCTGCTGAAAGAACATCGCCGCGAGGGCGACCTTGAGCTGGTTCACAAACGCTTTGCGTCGAGTGGTTGTACGTGCAGCGCTCAATCGCGGCAGCACGTCGAAGCCGCAGGCGGAAGGAGCGTTCCGCGCTTCGATTCCGAAGGGTATGCCGCAATGTAGCTGCCGCAGTGCGGCATCGTCAACCGACTCCGGCGTGGTGCCATCCTGAAACCGGGCGCGGGCTTCTCGCCGGGACTGCGCTCGGGGTATGGGCGCCGAGGCCCGGCCGCGCTATCCTCGGGCCACACCAGAGGAGCACACGCATGAGCGAAAAGCTGAAGGTCGTCAGCCCGGAAGGGCTGCAACTCGCGCAGATCGGCGGCGTCAGTCGCCCCCTCGATACCCTCGAGGGCAAGACGATCGGCGAGGTCTACAACAATCACTTCAAGGGCGAGTTCATGTTCCAGACGTACCGCCGGCTGTTTCAGTCGCGGTACCCGGGCGTGAAGATCATCCCGTTCGACAAATTCCCCATCGTGTACGTGGGTGGCGATCCGGCCTCCCAGAAGAAGACCGCCAAGGAGATCGCGAGGCTTGCCAAGGAATGGGGGGTCGACGCCCTCATTTCCGGCAACGGTGGGTGAGGAACCTGTACTCCGTCCTCGGTGAGGCCGGTCGCAGAAGTTGAAAAAGCAGGCATCCCCGGCGTGGTCGTGACCACGACGGGCTTTACCGCCATCGCCAAGGCTGTAGGCAAGGCGGAAGGCATTACGGGTTTGCGTGTCGCCGAATATCCGGGCGCCGTCGGCGTGCATCCCGAAGCACTGGTCGAGAAGAACGTCGAGAACGTGCTGTTCGACCAGATCGTGAGCGAGCTTACGAAACCGCGCCCCGGCGAAAGCCTGGAGGGGCTCGGCTCCGTGCGCCGCGCGAGCGACATCGTCTTCGAAGGCACGTTCGACGAGATCAACGAGCATTTTCGGGCGCAAGGCTGGTCCGACGAACTCCCCATCGTGCCGCCGACGCTCGAGCGCATCGAGGCTTTCCTGAAGCACACGAAGCGTCGTCCCGACGAGCGAATCGCGGTGCTCGCGCAGGCGAATCTCTCGGCCGTGCCGTTCAACATCGCGGCCAACGCGGTGATGGCCGGCTGCAAGCCTGAA
>JBIKKL010000071.1:0-12435 GCA_044360365.1 Burkholderiales bacterium
ATTGCCACGGCTTGGTTCCTTTACATGAAGCGAACCGACCTGCCTGCGGTCATTGCTCAACGGTTCTCGCTGATTTACCGGATCCTCGACAGGAAGTACTACTTCGACGAGTTCAACGACTGGTTCTTTGCGCGCGGTAGCCGGGCCCTGGGCCAGGTGCTATGGCGGTTTGGCGATGTGCGCGTGATCGACGGCTTCTTCGTCAACGGTTCCGCCCGTCTGGTGGGCTGGTTCGCAGGCATCGTGCGCTACTTCCAGTCGGGTTACATCTATCACTACGCATTTACCATGATCATTGGCGTGCTGCTTCTCGTCACGCTGCTGTTCATGCAGGCATGAGCGAGAGGACTTCGCAGGCATGAACGCGCTTCCGATTTTGAGTACCGTCATCTGGCTGCCGATTCTTGCCGGCGTGGCGGTATTGTTCACGGGGTCCGACCGCAATGCGGGGTTGGCTCGGCTCCTCGCGCTCGTGGGCGCCTTGGCCGGCCTGATCGTCGCACTCCCGCTGTGGAATGCGTTCGATGCGGCAGCGACCGGCTTTCAGTTCGTCGAGCGGGTGGTCTGGATTCCCGCGTTCAACGTCCACTATCACCTCGGCATCGATGGCATCTCGCTGCTGCTCATTCTGCTGAACTGCCTGACGACCATCCTGGTCGTCATCGCCGGCTGGAAGGTCATCGACAGTCGGGTGGCGCAGTACATGGCGTCGTTCCTCATCCTCTCGGGCTTGATGAATGGCGTTTTCTGCGCGCTCGATGGACTGCTCTTCTACATTTTCTTCGAAGCGACGCTGATCCCGATGTTCATCGTGATCGGCGTTTGGGGCGGACCCAATCGGGTCTATGCCGCGCTCAAGTTCTTCCTCTACACCTTGCTTGGATCGTTGCTAGCACTGGTTGCGCTGATCTATCTCTATCTCGCTTCGGGCGGCAGCTTCTCGCTCGTCGACTGGTACGCGATGCCAATCCCACTGGCGGCCCAGGTACTCGTGTTCTTTGCGTTCTTCCTGGCCTTTGCAGTCAAGGTTCCCATGGTACCGGTGCACACCTGGCTGCCCGATGCCCACGTCGAAGCCCCGACCGGGGGGTCGGTCGTGCTTGCCGCGATCATGCTGAAGCTCGGCGGCTACGGCTTTCTGCGGCTTTCGCTTCCCATCGTGCCGGATGCACGTCAGGCCTTGTCCGGATTCGTGATCGTGCTGTCGCTCGTTGCCGTGCTTTATATCGGTTTCGTGGCGCTGGTGCAGACCGACATGAAAAAGCTCATAGCCTACTCGTCGATCTCGCACATGGGGTTCGTGACCCTCGGCATATTCCTGTTCAATTCGATGGCCGTCGAGGGCGCGATCATCCAGATGGTGTCGCACGGCTTCATATCGGGTGCCCTCTTCCTCTGCGTAGGCGTGCTGTACGATCGCATGCACTCACGTCAGATTGCGGACTACGGCGGCGTCGTGAACCGGATGCCGGTGTTCGCCGCGTTCTTCATGTTGTTTGCCATGGCGAACGCCGGCTTGCCCGGGACCAGCGGATTCGTCGGCGAGTTCATGGTCATCATGGGGGCGGCCAAGGTGAATTTCTGGTACGCCGCACTCGCTGCCGGTACGTTGATTCTCGGCGCAGCCTATACGCTGTGGATGTACAAGCGTGTCGTATTCGGCGCGGTAGCCAACGATCACGTGGCGGCGCTGGAAGATCTTTCCGGCCGTGAGGTCCTGTTCATGGTGGTGCTCGCGGTGTGCGTGCTGTTCATGGGCATTTATCCCGCGCCGTTCACGGAAGTGCTGCACGTGAGCGTCAACGAGCTTCTCGCGCACGTCGCGAAAAGCAAGCTTCCTTAGGGCGAACAAGCGATGCCGTCCATACCGTATTCGATTCCCGATCTGGCGCCTGCTGCGCCGGAGATCCTGCTGCTCGTCGCGGCGTGCGCGATTCTGCTGATAGATGTGTTCGTGTCCGATCGGTCTCGCTGGGTGGGTTATGCATTGTCGCTCCTCACGCTGGGGGCGGTGGCCGTTGTCGTCGGGACGGGCGCAAGCTCGACGGTCTACACGTTCAGCGACATGTTCGTGCGCGATCCGATGGCCGATGTCTTGAAAGTGTTCGTCTGCATCGCGGTTGCGAGCATTCTGATCTACGGCCGAACCTACATCGGTCTTCGAGGCATGTACCGCGGCGAGTTTTTCGTGCTCGCGCTGTTCGCGACGCTCGGCATGATGATCATGATCTCCGCGAGCCATCTGCTCCTGCTGTATCTGGGGCTCGAACTGCTGTCGCTGTCGCTCTACTCCATGGTCGCGCTGCAGCGGGATTCCCGCCCGGCAATCGAAGCGGCGATGAAGTATTTCATCCTCGGTGCGCTGGCTTCAGGGTTGCTTTTGTACGGCATGTCGATGATCTATGGCGCCACCGGCACAATGCACCTCGGTCAGATCGCATCGGCCATCGCGAATGGCGAAGATTCGAACGTATGGCTGCTGGGTTTGGGGGTTGCGTTCATCGTGGCGGGCTCCGCCTTCAAGCTCGGGGTCGTGCCCTTTCACATGTGGGTGCCGGACGTCTATCACGGCGCACCGACGGCCGTCACCATCTTCATCGGCTCCGCACCGAAGCTCGCGGCCTTCGCGTTCGTCATGCGGCTGCTCGTCACGGGGTTGGAAGGGATGGTGGGCGATTGGCAGCAGATGCTGCTGCTGCTCTCGATCGCATCGATGGTCATCGGCAATCTGACTGCAATCGTTCAGACCAACATCAAGCGGATGCTCGCCTATTCGACGATCTCGCACATGGGCTTCGTGCTGCTCGGCGTGCTCGCTGGCGATCTCAACGGGTACGGGTCCGCGATGTTCTATGTGGTTGCCTACGTCCTGATGAGCCTTGCAGGTTTCGGAATGATCCTGCTCCTGTCGCGCGAAGGATTCGAGGCCGACGCACTCGACGATTTCAAGGGCCTCAACAAGCGCAGCCCCTGGTATGCGTTCCTGATGCTCGTCACGATGTTCTCCATGGCAGGCTTGCCGCCGACGGTGGGTTTCTACGCAAAGCTTGCCGTGCTTCAGTCCGTATTTGCGGCCGGATTCGCGTGGCTCGCCGTGCTGGCGGTGATGGCTTCACTCGTGGGCGCCTATTACTACCTGCGTGTCGTAAAGCTCATGTACTTCGACGAGCCGCAGGACATGACGCCCATCCTGCCGCAGCCCGACATGCGCCTGGTGTTGAGCGCCAATGGCTTGTCGATTCTCGCCCTCGGCATCCTGCCTCAGCCGCTGATGGCGCTTTGCATCGCCTCGATACAGTATTCGCTATAGCGACGATTCGACGGCCGACGTTCATCGCGAGCGTGTGAGCTTCCCGCACGTCGAGGCTCAATTGCGTTTGCCTTTCGCTGGAGTATCGAGGAATGCCCGAGCGCGACCTCACCGAACATACCGTCGAACAAAACACCGTCTATCAGGGCAAACTCCTGCATGTGCGAGAAGATACCGTCCGACTTCCCGACGGGGCGATGTCGCGGCGCGAGTACATCGTGCACCCCGGTGCTGCAATGGTGGTGGCGATGCCGGACGAGGGCAGCGTGATCATGGAGCGCCAGTATCGATATCCGGTCCGGGCGCACATGTACGAACTGCCCGCTGGGAAGATCGATCCGGGTGAAGACCCGCTCGACACCGCCAAGCGCGAACTCCTCGAAGAGACCGGGTACCGCGCAGCCCAGTGGCGTCATCTCGTGACCACTTATCCGGTCGTCGGCTACTCTGACGAACGCATCGAAATCTATCTGGCCACCGAGTTGGAGTTCGTCGGTGCCAGGCTCGACGACGGTGAATTCCTGGAGGTGTTCACGCTTACGATCGACGAAGCCGTGGAGTGGATACGACAGGGGCGGATCGGCGACTCGAAGACGATGACGGGGCTGCTGCTGGCACAGAGAATCGCTGCCGGGCAGTGGTGATCTTCAGGCAACCGCCGGGCGAATGTGCGAAGGGGCGTCCGGTTCCGCTTCCATCGGATACGGAGGTTGGAACAGATAGCCCTGACCGTATTGGGCGCCCATCTGCAGCAGGATCTCCAGCGCCTGCGTCGTTTCCACGCCTTCGGCAATCACTTGCTTGGATAGCCCGCGCGCGACATCGTTGAGCGCTCGCACGAACAACACGTTCGAGTTTCCCTCGCAAAGATCGCGAATGAACCCGCCGTCGATCTTGATGTAATCGACTTCGAACCGCTTCAGATAGAAGAAGGAACTGAAGCCGGCGCCGAAGTCGTCCAGGGCAAACCGGTGTCCCATCGCTTTCAGGCGCTCGATGAACTTCAAGGTCACGTCCACCTCGGACATCGCCGCCGTCTCGGTGATCTCGAAGACGAGTTGCCCGGGACGCACCGGAGCGGACGCCAGCAGTTGCTGGAAGCGCCGCACCCAGGCGGGATCCGAAATCGACACGCGCGAAAGGTTGACGAAGTAGCGCAGCGATTCGCTGGAGGGGTGGCGAGCAAGATGCCGCAGCACTTTCTCGACCACCCGCAGATCGATTTCCCGGATGAGTCCGAGCGATTCGGCAAGCTCGATGAACTGCGCCGGCTGGATGAGCGAGCCGTCGTCGTCCCGCAGTCGCGCGAGGACTTCGTAATGCATGGTCTTGCGGTCGGTCAGGCGAACCACGGGCTGACAATGCAGGACGATGCGGTCGGCGTCGATCGCCTCGCGCAGCTTGCGTGACCAGTGCACTCGACGCTGGGCGCTGCGCTTCTCATCGGGGTCTGCGCCGAAGAGCACATGACGGTTCCTGCCTGCCTCCTTGGCCTGGAACATCGCGGTGTCGACGTTCGAAATGAGACCCGGGACGTCCATGCCGTGAAACGGAAAGAGCGCTACGCCGGCCGAGGCCGTGACACCCCACATGCGGTTCCCGGCTCGCAACGTGCATCGGTACTGTCGGATTGCCTCCAGCGTGCGCTCCGCAAGGTCTGCCGCCTGGGGACGCAAACTGTTGCGGGCCACGATTGCAAATTCGTCGCCGCCGAGTCGATACACCTTGGTGTTCGACGTTTCGATCGCCTCGCGCAGAACGGCAGCGATTCCGATCAGCAGTTGGTCGCCCGCGGGGTAGCCAAAGCTCTCGTTGACGTAGCGGAAATGGTCGAGGTCCAGGAATACGAGGGCGCCGTGCTCCTCGTCTTTCAACGCGGTATCGAGATACTGTTGCAGTGCGTTCCGATTCGGCAGGCCCGTCAAATGGTCGCGTGCCGCCATGCGCTCCATCTCCATCATGGCGAGCTGCGCTTCGGTGACGTCGCGTGCCGTACCGCGTAGACCAGTGATGGTGCCCTTGTCCGACGCCGTGAGGCGTGCGTTGATGCCGATCCAGCGATCCTGGCCGTGAACGGTGCGCAATTGCGTCAGGTAGTTGCGGACTTCTCCCTGACGCATGAGTCTGGCCAGAAAACGCCGATTGGCGATATGTGCAGGGCGTACTTCGAAATCGAAGAAGCAGCGACCGATGATCTCGTCGGGTTCGAGGCCGAAGATCTCCACCGACGCCTGGTTTGCATAGGTGAAACGACCCTGAGCGTCGGTGGTCCAGATGAGGTCGTGCGATGTTTCGACAAGATCACGATAGCGCTTTTCGCTTTCGAGCAGCAGTTGAATGACGCGGCGCTTGTCTTCCAGCGTTCGCTTGACAGCGGCCAGCTCCTCCGAGGCCTGGGTGCCTGGCAATCCGGTGATGCCGGCGCTCGCCAGCGTGTCGATCAACTCACGCGGATAGCGTCGGTGGCCGCCATCGGTACGGCGCGCGACGAGGATCCCTTGTGCGTGCCAGCGCCGCAGCGTATGGATGGGCAGCCCCAGTTGTTCGGCAGCCTCCTGGATGCTGTATTCGCGAGGCGCGCGCAGTACGTGCGGTGGTTCGCGCGGGTTTTCCATGACACCCTCGTAGCCTGACGGCTCAGTGGATCTGTTGAGGTTCGGTCAGCCCGCTCTGGCGGGAGACGAGTCGTTGCATGAGCTTCAAATCCCGTGGGTTCAGCCGAAGCGCGCAGTCTACCCAGATTTCGACGATATCGACCAGTTCGTCGAGATCGATTCGCTGGACCCGCCGCCGCGCAGCAGCGATTCCGTAGAGCCCGTTGCGCGAGCGCGCCCGCTGTTTGATGAGGGCGCCGACCTCTGCTTCACCCTGACCGTCGTCGACCACACGGTCGATGACGCCCAGGGCCTGCATTTCCTCGGCGCTGTAGATGCGCCCGCTCGTCAGGATCTCCTCGCCGCGCTTCTCGCCGACGCGTCGATACAGGAACGAATAGGCGCCCATTCCCGGGAACAGATTGAACAGGATTTCGGGAAAGCCGAAGCGTGCGGAACGCTCTGCGATGATCACGTCGCTCGACAATGCGGCTTCGAAGCCGCCGCCGAGGCACTCGCCCTGAACCAGTGAGATCGTCGTGGCTGCCAACCCGTGTGCGATGTAATTGCGATACAGCACATCGACGCATGCGCGGCCGTAGACCGACAGCCCCGCCCGGTCACGCTTGTCGATGAGATTCCGGAACAGATCCAGATCGCCGCCGAGATTGAATACGCCCGGCATGCCGGACGCAAGCACGACGTACTCGACGGGATGCTGCTCGGCGCCGTCCGAGACGACGCCTGCCGTATGGCTGAGCATGTCGTAGTAGGTGCGAATGTCGCGCAGCAATTCCGGATTGAAGCAGGGTCGGGGGGCTGCCTGCCATCGCGACCACATGGCACGCTGCTCCACGTCGAAATGCGCAGTGAGCTGGTCGGAGATGCGATATTCCAACGCGGTCGTCATCCGCTGAGCCAGCGATGCGTCCCGAGCTTCCAGCAACTGCATTGGCACGTGCATATCCATTTGCGTTCTCCCGGCAGATTGATTGATGATTTGGAGCGATGTCGGGAAGATTCCGACAACTTCGTAGGAAATGTAGAGGATGGTCCTGTAAAACACAAATCTCACAAATTGTTAGGTTTTCCTAGTTTGAAAGTAAACTCGACTTGAAATAGCCTAGTTAGGTGACAAAGATTTGTAAAAACGGAACCGATTGTAAGAATTTTGACTACGGTCCGTAGGACGTAGTCCTACGAGCGCTGTAGGAATTTTTCCTACACAATGTCGGAATGGGGCTGCAGGCAGATCTGGACAGGCGTGCCGCAACCGAAGGGGAAACGAAATCATGACAACATCTCCATCATGTTCGAGGGCTTGATAACCCGCCTGTTGCGGTGGGTTCTAAGCATCAGGACGCAGGGGGATGACCTTCGATCGTTCGGCGATGGTCGGGCACTCATGGTCGCAAACCACCCCGGGGTGCTGGACCCGCTGATCCTGGCGTCGTTGTTGCCGCCCGACGTCCTGATCGTTGTATCGCCGGATTCCGCAAGAACAACGTCATTGCGCCTCGCGATGCGCAGCGGGCGTTTCGTCATGCTCGATCTGAGTCGCGCCGTCAGTGTTCGGCGTTTGTCCAGGCTGGTGGCTCAGCATCGCGCCGTGCTCGTCTTCGCGCAGAACCGCGTCACCTCGCCGGGTACCGCGTACAAGTTGTACGAAGGCCCGTCGATCATCGCTGCCCGTAGCGGCGTGCCGGTCGTGCCGATCAATGTTCGCTACGGTGGCGTGGGAGCGAACGGCCGTGCTTCCCGGGGCGTCACCGTCACCTTCGGTGCCAAGGCTTGTATTGCGCCTGCCGCCGGATTGCCTGCGCGGGAACGTCGGCGGCAGGCGAACGACCGCATGCTCTCGTTGTTGCACGAGGTGTGGGTTCGAGCGCGGCCGGAGCACACGCTTTTCGATGCGTTTCTTGCGGCGCTCGCGCAGAACGGGCGCCGAACGAAGATCATCGAAGACAGCCGTGAGATCGAGGAAACCTACGGCGCGCTACTGCGAATGTCCCTGGCGCTCGGACGTCTGCTTGCCCGCTGCACGCACGCCGGTTCGATCGTGGGGCTGCTGCTGCCCAATACTGCTGCGGCGGTGGGGGCGCTGCTGGGGCTCAGTTCGACGGGGCGGGTGCCCGCGATGCTCAACTACAGTGCCGGCCCGGAGGCGATTCGCAGCAGCGTCGATGCGGCAGGTGTTCGGGTCGTGGTGACGTCGCGTCGCTTCGTCGAGTTGGGGCGGCTCGAGCGACTTGTCCGGGCGTTGAGCCATTGTCGCATCGTCTTTCTCGAAGACCTGCGCGAAGAACTCAAGCTCACCGACAAGATCTGGCTTGTCGCGTATGCGCTTTGGTGTCCGCGACGCGCAACTCGGCCAGCGTTGCCCAGCGATCTGGCATTGGTGCTGTTCACCTCGGGCTCGGAGGGCAAACCCAAGGGCGTGGGCCTGTCCCACGATGCCGTGCTCGCCAACATGGCGCAATTGTCGGCGGTCATCGATTTTCGCGAAACCGACAAGTTTCTGAACGCATTGCCGATGTACCACACCTACGGCCTCATTGCGTGCACGCTGATGCCGCTGTTCTACGGCACGAAGCTCTTCCTCTACACCAACCCGTTGCACTACCGCATCATTCCCGAGATCGCGTATTCGCGTCGATGCACCTACCTGTTCGGCACCGGCACGTTCCTGGGAAACTACGCGAAGCAGGCGCGTCCCTTGGATCTCGCCTCCTTGCGCTACGTCATCTCGGGCGGAGAGAAGCTCAACCCGGAAGTGCAGCGTATCTATCAGGATCGCTTTGGCATTCGGGTGCTCGAAGGATACGGTTCGACGGAGTGCGGTCCTGCGGTGTCGCTCGCGACGCGCCAACGATATCGGCCAGGTAGTGTCGGGTGTTTTCTCCCGGAGGTCGAGTATCGCCTCGTCCCAGTCGAAGGCATCGCCGAGGGCGGCGTGCTTCATCTGCGTAGTCCCAATCTGATGACGGGCTACTTCGTGTCCGATCAGCCCGGCCAGCTTCAGTTCGCGCGATCCGAAGTCGGGGCGGGGTGGCACAGCATGGGCGACGTGGTGAGCATCGATCCCGACGGCTATGTCAGCGTGCTCGGGCGGCTGAAGCGATTCGCGAAAGTCGCCGGCGAGATGGTCGCGCTCGAAACGGTGGAGCGACTCGCCCGAGCATGCTCTCCGGAGCACCAGCATGCCGCGACGGTCGCCATGCTGCCGGATCGCGGCGAAACCACGGTACTCTTCACGACCGATCCTTCGCTCGATCGCCCACGGCTGCATCAGGCGGCGCGTGGTGTCGGCGCGCAGGATCTCGCCGTCGCGCGCAGCATCGTGCACGTGGCCGAACTCCCGGTGCTGGGCAGCGGCAAGACCGATTATGTGCGTCTCTCCGATCTTGCACGGAATTCGACGCTCGAACCGACGCAATTTCCGGCCGGTCTTTCCAGCGGACAGGCTGCCGAACGGGTGGGTTGAAGTTTCATTGCCATTGGTGGAGTTTGTGAATGATGGATGTCGAATCAAAAAATGTCGCCGCCGCGGACGTGCCCATTCGCGTTTGGGACATGCCGGTGCGGATTTTTCATTGGCTCGTCGTGGTGCTGGTGCTGCTCGCCTGGATCACGAAGGAAGTGGGCGGCAATGCAATGACGTACCACATGTGGAGCGGGTACACGATGCTTGCGCTGGTTCTGTTCCGATTGATCTGGGGCTTCGTCGGCAGCCAGCACGCCCGCTTCGGAGACTTCGTCCGTGGTCCCGCCACGGTAGTGCGTTACGTGCTCGGTTCTTCGAAGGACACCTCGGCAATCTCGCACGGGCACAATCCTGCAGGAGGCTGGAGCGTACTTGCCTTGCTCGCTTGTCTGCTGGTGCAGGCCGTGACGGGGTTGTTCGCGAACGACGAGATCGTGACCGAAGGCCCCCTGGTCGCTCGAGTGGGGCAGGACATGAGCAACTGGATCACGACGATCCATCGCTACAACTTCAACGTTCTGCTCGGACTGATCGGATTCCACGTCGCCGCCGTGCTGTTCCATCTTTTTGCGAAGCGGGAGAACCTGATCCTTCCGATGTTTACCGGCCGCAAGCGGGTGCGTCGTGAACAGGCAATCGAGGGATACACCGTGGGTGCCTGGCGTGCGGTGATTGCGCTGCTTGTCGCGGCCGGCGTGGTTGCGGCCCTATTGAAATTCGCCTGACCGCACTGCCGTACAGTCAGTCGTCGAGATCGCGTCGCCCTCGCTTGAGCACGCTGCGATGTCGCTTCGTATCCAGGCGTCGCTCCCGCGATGCCGCCGTGGGCCGCGTGGCGAGTCTCGGACGAGGCCGTACGGAAGCCTTGCGCAGCAATTCGAGCAGTCGATTGCGGGCGTCGATTCGGTTCTGGGCCTGACTGCGATAGCGGTTGGCCTGGATCAGGAGTTCGCCGTTTTGCGTCATGAGGCTGCCTGCCAGGGCCGTGAGGCGGCGCCTCATGTCCGCGGGCATGGCGGCACGTGCAACGTCGTATCGCAGCTGTACGGCAGTGGCCACCTTGTTGACGTTTTGTCCCCCGGGACCGGGCGCGCGTACGAAACGCTCGTCGACGAGCGATTCGTCGATCGTTACGATGCGGTGCGGGTCGGTCACTGTCACGGCTTTGCCGGGGATCGCGCTCGAAATGCCATGTGTACAACGGTGCGTCGCAGGGGCATGCGCACGTCGGGTGCCACGTGTGGAAACACCTTGTGCGAGCGAGGTGATGCCCTGGGAGACTTGGGATCCGAAGAGAGTGTCAGGCTGGAACGTCGGGGATCAGTCGTCGCTCCAGCAGCGAGATCTGATCCTTCAGGAGCAGCTTTTGTTTCTTCAAGCGCCGCAGTTCCAGTTCGTCTTGTACCGGACCCACGGCGAGGGTGGCAATCATCCTGTCGAGGCTGCGGTGCACCGAGTGCAGTTCTGCCAGCTTTGCCTTCGTCGCTTCCAAGTCTTCGTCGATCAGCATGGTGCCTCCTCTCGAAAGACATCGCGCGTCTATACTAGAAGAAGGGCGTACAAACATCAATTGCGGGCCGTTCTGTCCTAGCAGATGCGGGGGTCACACCAGCGAAGCTTCTGCGTAGAGCGTGGGTAGATCGACGGCTGGATTCAGAGGCACCCCCCCGCCGGTGGCAAGCATCGTGGTCGTCGATGCCGATCGACGAGCAGGCGAAGCGGCGGGATGCGATCGGCCGCGAGTGCCGCCTGTTGCGACCCTGCGATTCGTGGCGAGCAACGTAGCTGCATGCCTGCGAGCCAGAACGTCGTGAATGTAAATCACCATCTCGGATTTGCCTGTGCCGGAACGTTGGATTTCGATACCGGCTACAAGGCAACTTCTGCACCATTGGGGTCTGGTGCGACCCCGCGAATCTAACTCATTGAATATGCAGTCGATGAGTTGAGTCGGCGGGGCGAAGGGCGGCGGGTGCAAACGAGTGTACGTCGATTTTCCGTCGTTCGCTGCCCGCGTCTTCGTCAAGTTGCTTGATCGGCCCCACGAAGCGGCTCCTGAGCGGGCAAGCGATATTGGACTGCACCGAACGCCGAACCTGCGCTCGTTCTGGGCACGACGCAGCGCGCGAAATCCAGTCCGACAGGCTGCTAGCCGTCTCCCTCGAGCGCCTGTTTCATCGCGGCAAGAAGCGTTTCGGGTTCATGTGCGCCCGAGACGGCGACCTTCCGATTGAAGATGAAGAATGGAACGCCGCCGATGCCCGCCTGGCGCGCTTGAACATCCTGGGCCTGGATGAGATCGCGGTCTTCCGCGGACGCGAGGTAAGCCCGCAATGGCGCTTCGTCGAGTCCCGCGCGTGCACCGATCTGGGTGAGTACGTCGATATCGGTCAGCACGGCACCCTCCTCGAAGTAGCCCCGAAAAAGGCTCTCGGCGACGGCATCTTCCTGCCCGGCGCGGGTCGCGTAATGCATCAGTCGATGCGCCTCCAGCGTATTGGGCTGAACGGTGATCGCATCGAAGGCAAACGGGATGCCGACCTCCTTGCCGACACCCTCGACGCGCGCATAGTTGCGTGCGCCGCCCGGACCGAACTTGCGCTCGACATAGGCTTGCCGGGACATGCCTTCGGCCGGGATATCGGGATTGAGTTGGTACGGAAGCCAGCGCACGGCTGGCGTGGGCTCATCGGGGGATTGTTGACGGTACATCGCCAAGGCAGTTTCGAGGCGACGCTTCCCGATGTAGCACCACGGTCAAACGACGTCCGAGACGATCTCGATCGTGAGCTTGGGGTTCATGGCATCTCCAAAGGATGGCAAGTCAAGTTTATGCCGCGCGACCCAGCCCCGTCGACTTCTTTTGCAGGGCAGGCCCCCCTGGTTCGTGTCCGAGGCGCGATAGCGAAGCGCTGAACAAGGGCGGCGGGGCGATCGCGGTTCCGGTAGAATGCGCGCCTTTCTTCGACGCATCGGCCTTCGGTGCGCGCTCGGTCCCCGATCCCTCCCAAATCATGAAAAGCAGCCGCCGTATCGCTCGCGAGTTC
>JBIKKL010000571.1:0-3590 GCA_044360365.1 Burkholderiales bacterium
TACGAGCGACCTCAAACCGGCGCAGCTGCGTGCCTGGATCCGGGATTTCGTCAGCATCGAACGCACTGGACTTACCCTGTTGTTCCAGTCGTTCGGCTTCAAGAACGGCCTGCCGCTGGATGCCGAGATGGTCTTCGATGTCCGCAGCCTGCCGAATCCGTTCTACGAACCGGCTCTGCGTCCGCTCAACGGTCGCGACAAGCCGGTCATCGATTTCCTGCAGGCCGAAGCATCGGTGGGCCTGATGTTTTCGGACATACGGGGCTTTCTCGAAAATTGGCTGCCCTCCTTCGTGCGCGACAACCGCGCCTACCTCACCGTTGCCATCGGCTGCACGGGCGGTCAGCACCGATCGGTCTTCATCGTCGAGGAACTTGCCCGTCATTTCTCGGTTCAGACGAAGGTCCTCGTGCGACATCGCGAGCTGCCGGAGATCTGAAATGCCCGAACGCTTTGAGCTGCCGCTCTTTCCTCTGAATACCGTGCTGTTCCCGGGCGGACGCCTGCCGCTCAAGGTATTCGAGCAGCGCTATGTCGAAATGACCAAGCGCTGCGTGCGCGACGGCTCGCCTTTCGGCGTGTGCATGATTCGTGAAGGCAAGGAAGTCGGCACGCCTGCCGTTGCGGCCGATATCGGTTGCACGGCCCTCATCGAGGAGTGGGACTTGCCGCATCCCAACCTCTTCGAACTGCTTGCCCGCGGCGAACGGCGCTTTCGCGTACTGCAGAGCGAGGTCGCGGCCCTCGGGCTGCTCGTTTGCGAAGCGGAGTACCTGGAACCCGAAACCGCCGCCGAACCGCCGGATGCGCTTTGCCGCGGGGTGATGTCGGAACTGGTGGAACGCATCGGGGCCGAACGCTTTCCCGGCACGATCGAACTCGACGATGCGCAATGGATCAGCTGGCGGCTCGGCGAGCTATTGCCGTTGTCGACCGGGCTGCGCCAGCAGCTCCTGGAAACCAACTCGGCAACGGCGCGCCTCGCCACGCTCCGGGACGTGCTCGTCGCCGCCGGGATGGAACAATCCCCCTGATACGTCGGCACGCAGTCGCAAGTACCCGCTATTTCGATGGAGGCGCTGTGGGCGCAACGGCGTCGACCGTTTCGAGCGACTGTACCCACAACACCGAGCCCGGCATCGTCGGGGGCGCCGATCGTGGCGTCCCCTTCCAGCGCCAGCCCTCGCCGGACTTCACCTCCACCAACCACCCCGAGATTCGAACGATGCTGCCGCGACGCGAGTCACGAATCTGCTCATCCAGCTTCGCATCCGCGCCAATGACATGCAGATTCACGAGATACGACGCAACGGTATCCTTGGGCAGCTTGGGATCGTAGGATTCGAAGACGACGGTTCGCTCAGTCTGGGCAACGTCGACGCCCTTGAAGGTCGTGATGTCGGAAAGCGGGCCCCAGCCGAGCACGAAATCACGCGGAGAAAGTTTCGCCTGCGGGTCGCGGCTGTAACGCTCGACGGATACGATTCTTGCCTGTGCCTCGAACTTCGCCAGCCCGGTGAGGACATGGCCGTCGCGTTCAAACGCAGGCGCCTTGTCGCCTGCGGGCATGACCGTTGGCGGGTTCGGCGCAAGTATGCCCGGGGGTTGTCCGATAGGACGCGTCATTTCGTAGAAGATCACCCCGAGGATGACGAGCCCTACGGTAAGCAGGCTGCGGGACATCGGTTTCATCGCTGACTCTCCAAGATCCTTCGCACCGGCACGGGTATCGCCGCACACCGTGCATCATCCAGTGGCAGCCACATGATTCCCGGCTCCGAGGCAGACGCCGACAAGCATTTCACATCGACTCGCCATGGTCGAATGCGCAGTCGAAAATGCGTGAACCCGTGCGTATGTTCAGGCAGTTCCGACAACGATATGTCACTGACGCCGAAGCGGCGTGAACAATACGCCCGCAGGTCATCGTCGACGTCCGCCTCGGGCAACGACCACAGTCCGCCCCATATGCCGGACTGGGGCCGCTTCTCCAGCAGCACGTTGGCACCCTGACACAATACGAGCATTGCCACACGACGTTCAGGCACCGGCTTGCGCTTGCGCGCCTGCGGCAACTCGTCGACGCGCCCAACACGATGCGCGATGCAAACGCTACGCAACGGGCACTCGTCGCAGCGAGGTCGTGCGCGCATGCAGACTGTCGCACCGATGTCCATCATGCCTTGGGTGTACGCTGCGATATCTTCGGGCGGCGCCAAGGCTTCCGCAAGCGTCCAGAGGCGGCGCTCGACGCCGCTGGTCGCAGGATCGCCCTCGATCGCGAAGCACCGGCACAGCACGCGCTTCACGTTGCCGTCGAGTATCGCGCAACGTACGCCATAGGCAAGTGCCGCGATGGCTGCGGCGGTCGAGCGTCCAATGCCGGGCAGCGTCGCAAGCGCATCGGTCGATTCGGGAAATCGGGAGCGATGCACCTCGACGACGACATTCGCCGCTTTGTGCAGGTTGCGCGCCCGGGAGTAATACCCAAGGCCGCTCCACGCGTGCATCACGTCATCGATCGACGCAGAAGCAAGCGCAGCAACGCTCGGGAACCGAGCCATGAACCGCTCGTAGTAGGGAATCACCGTGGCGACCTGCGTTTGCTGCAGCATGATTTCCGACACCCAGATGGCATACGGATCGCGAGTCCGCTGCCAGGGCAGATCGTGCCTGCCGTGCTGCGCTTGCCAGTCGACGACGCGACGCGCGAAGTCGGCAGGGAGATCAGAGGTCACAGCGGGTACCCGGGCTTGAAGGCGCACTACAGAAAGCGGTCGAGCAGCTTGCGGCTCGTGCGGTCGAGCTTGCCCAGATTGCGGATCAGATAGTGGATGCCGTGGATATCCTCGATCAGCAATGCATCGCGGCCCAGTCGCCGGATGTCCTCCTCGCCGCCCAGCACAAGCGAAGTATCGCCGCGGTCGGTCTCGACCTCCCATGTGCTGGGGGTGGCGAAGCTGGATACCCCGATCAGACGGCGGATCTCCGGCATGAATTCCCGCCCGGCCAGGTCCTCCTCCACGAGCCCGCGCAAATCGGGCGCGAGATCTTCGAGGCGGTCGATCCATGCCAGCTCACGGCCCTCCGCACTGACGAGCGCGAACCCTTCGTCGGGGGCGCCGATCGGAAAGGCTCGCACCACGGCCACTGCCTCATGCACCTTGCCATCGGCAGTCGTGAGCACCAGGCGCCCCGCAGTCGATCGACTGAGGCTGAAAGGTTCCGGTTGGGGTGAAGTCGACATCGCCGGATCAGCCCGGATTGCCGGACGCGATGCGTCCGCCCTGCGCCGCCGGCTCCTGCCAGGCGAGATCGTCGGGGTCGGTATCGACGTTGCGCGCCTGGGCCTGGTAGAGACTGCAGTATGCACCGCCGCGCGCCATCAGCTCTTCGTGCTTGCCCACCTCCACCACCTCTCCGCGCTCGAGCACGACCAGACGATCCGCCTGGCGCAGCGTACTCAGGCGATGCGCGATCGCGATCGTGGTGCGCCCGCGCACCAGGTTGTCGAGTGCTTTCTGGATCTCCTTTTCGGTCTGGGTATCGACCGACGAGGTGGCCTCGTCGAGGATGAGGATGCGCGGGTC
>JBIKKL010000572.1:0-3585 GCA_044360365.1 Burkholderiales bacterium
GCGCTGGTCCTACCCTCGCCCGATGTTCTCGAACGCAGGTGTGCTGTCGACGGATGGGGGACTCGTCGTGCAGGGCGATGGCGAGGGATACCTCAACTTCCACGACGCGGCGACGGGCAAGCTGCTGCGCCGGATTGAGACAGGCACAGGCATCGTGGCTCCGCCGATTTCCTATGCCGTCGATGGGCGTCAGTACATCGCGGTGCTGGCCGGTTGGGGTGGCGCGCTGTTCGGCCATGCAGAGCGGCAATCCGCCGCAAGACGCTACAGCAACGCCGGTCGCGTTATCGTGCTCGCACTGAACGGCAGCCCGGTGCCGCTGCCCCACGAGGTGCCCGCCGTGACGCCGCGCGCCGAGGGCGATCGACTGCGGCCCCTCGACGAGACGGCGCAGCGTGGGCGTGCGGTCTATGTTGCACACTGCGGTGCGTGCCACAGCTGGTTCGGGCACAACGGGCTACTGCCTGACCTGCGTCGCACGGCTCCCGCCGTCATCGACGAACTTGAGAGGATCGTGTTGGAAGGCGGGCTTGAGGCGCGCGGCATGCCCGCCTTCCGCGATACGCTCACGGCCGCGCAGGTCGAGGACCTAAAGGCCTACCTGAGAGCGGTGCGCCTGGATGCCCCGGCACACCGGACCCTGAACCCGAAGACCGCGGAATGATCCGCCGAGAGACCATCCACAAGGGGAGACAGCGAATGAACGTCAGGAAACTTGCCATGACCATCGCATCGGCCGGCGCTCTGGGCGCCATACCGGCGCAGGCCAGCAATCTCGAGGAAATCATCGTCACAGCGCAGAAGCGGGAGCAAAGTCTGATCGAGGTCCCGCTCGCGGTTGGCGCGATCTCCGGAGCAACGCTCCAGGCCAAGGGCGTGGAGTCCGTCGCGGAACTGGAGTTCTCTCTGCCCTCCCTCGTGATCGCCGAGAACAGCGGCGGCGGCCTCGTGGCCACCGCACTTGTCACGCGGGGCATCGGGGTTAACGGCAACATACCCTACTTCGAGCCTTCCACGGCGCTCTTCATCGACGGCGCCTTCCGCAGCCGCTCGGCGCTCGGGATGGACGACCTTGTGAACATCGAGCGCGTCGAGTACCTGCGCGGCCCGCAGTCGACCCTGTACGGCCGCAATGCCTCGGCTGGAGTCATCTCGATCTACACGCAACGCCCCCGCGAGGAATGGGGCGGGCAGCTTGAGGCGACTGCAAGCCAAGAACGCGCGGGGGAAGATCCAATGGGTTACCTCGTGCGCGGCGAGGCAAGCGGCCCGCTCAGCGACAGCGTGGGCGCCGGCTTCAGCTTCACGTGGCGGGACAACGACGATCTTTACGAGGTGACCGGCAGCCCCGAGATAGACAGCGTAAACGGACGCGAGGACTATTCGATCCGCGGTCAACTTGAGTTACAGCCATCCGAGGCACTCAACATCCGCGTCACCGGTGGCACTGCCGATCGCGACGTCAATGGGCCGGCGACAGAACTCTTCTTCGACGATGCGGCGCTGGGTGGACTGTTCCAGGTCCTGGAAGGGTTCAATGATGGCTTGCGTGCGCGGCAAGGCGGGGCCGACCTTGGCGCCCTGAACCCGACTATCGATTTCCTTCTGTCGGTCGGAGCGGTGCCTACGCCAACCGGCATCACGGTCACGCCACCACACAACGACCCTTGGGACCGCAAGATCCACCTGAACGACCGCAAGCAGGGTGGGCTCGACGGGTCTGATATCGTCATCGACGCGGCCTATGAGATCAACGACTGCCTGACCTTCAATGCCGTTGCAAGCTGGAATGAGTACGAGGGCAACGACAGTCAGGACATCGACCAGCTCACGTGGCCCGTGGGCAAGTTCGCGGAAACGCAGGAAGGCGATGCGATGAGCCTTGAGGTACGGTTGACCTCCGAGCCCAAGAACGGCGGCATAGGCTGGATCATCGGTGCCTTCTACCTGAAGGACGAAATGGACCGCCACGTGCAATTCCAACTTGGGCCCAACGCGCCCCTTTTCGCCGTGGGACTCAACGGCGACACGGGTGATTTCACGGGCGGCGTCGATACGGACAGCATTTCGATCTTCGGGCAGGTCGACTGGGACCTCAGTGATCGCGCGCACCTCAGCTTGGGCGCTCGCTGGATCGACGAGGAGAAGGATGCGGAGAAGATCAACGACAACTTCAACGGCTCTGGCCCCGCCTCGCCCGTATTCCAGGCCGGTGGCTTCGCAGCGATCTTCGACCCAACCGACAGCGGCGGGGACAGTCGCGGCACCAGCGATGGAACGTACTCGATTAATCTCTCCTACGACCTCAGCGACGAGGTACTGCTCTACGCGCTGCACTCGCGGGGCTTCAAGTCTGGCGGCTTCAACGTGGTGTGGGGGCCGATCGGCGTCGGTGAGAACGGCTTCGAGTTCGACGACGAGACCGTCAAAGCCTTCGAAGTCGGCATGAAGGGCACTTTCCTCGACGGTGCGCTGCAGAGCTCCGTGGCCGCCTTCCACCAGACGCACGACAACTACCAGACGGCGGCTTTCATCGGCACGATATTCAACCTCTCCAACGCAGAGGAAGCGAGCACGAAAGGTGTCGAGGCAGACCTCAGCTGGGCACCCACGGATGCGCTTTTGTTCACTGCGAGCTTCGCATGGACCGACGCGCAATATGAGGACTTCAAGACAGGTCCTTGCAACCAGCTTCAGACCCCCGGCCCGAATGGCTTCTGCGATCAGTCTGGAGATCAGCTGCCCTTCGTCTCCGACTGGACTGGCAACGTCTCTGCCCAGTACACACAGCCGATGACGATGGGTGACCTGATCCTGCGGGCAGATCTGGCGATGGCAACTGACTACAACCCCGATCTTGTGCTCGCACCCTACTACCGACAAGACGGCTACGAGCGACTGTCGCTGCGTGCCACCTGGCGCACCGAGCGCTTCGATATCACGGTGTTCGGCAATAACGTGACGGATGAGGAGATTGTCGACTGGGCCGGGTCGACCAACGTGATCCCCGGTGGCTCCGGCCAGTTCGTTATCCAGTCGGGTCCGGTGTACGGACTCACGGGCCGCGTAAACTTCTGAGCGCAGGGGCGATTCGCTGCGGCGGATCGCCCCCTTCCCTTTCCCGGTTTCAGAGTGGCATCCCATGCGCGACGCTGACGCACTTGACGCCACCACACTGGCCGTGATGGCCAACCGCCTGGACAGCATTACCCGCGAGATGAGCAACACGGTGGTGCGGACAGCCCGCTCCACCACGATGGCTGCGCGCGATTTCTCATGCTGCATTGTCAGCTCGGACCACGAGCTCCTCGCCTCCCCGGAGGGAATGCCCGCGCACGTCTTTGGCATGGGTCCGAGCGCGAAGGTGATGGCGGAGTACCACCCGGATTTCGCACCGGGCGATGCCTTCCTGCACAACGACCCCTACATTGGCAATTCCCACGCCGCGGACCATCAGATCCTGGTGCCAGTGTTCTTCGAAGGGGAACACGTCTTCACAGCCTGCACCAAGGCGCACCAGGTGGATGTGGGCAATGCACTGCCCACGACCTACATGCCAATGGCCCGCGACGTCTACGCCGAGGG
>JBIKKL010000574.1:0-3578 GCA_044360365.1 Burkholderiales bacterium
GTTCACCGTCGCCGATTTGTTCGCGCAGTCGGAGGGCTTCGCCTACATCCTGGGCTCGGAGCTGGCCGATACGCTCAGTGCAGAGCGCCTGCTCCCGGGAGGATGGCTCGCCGGCGGCTTGGGCGACGATCGCTATCTCTTGTCGGAAAGCATGGGCCACGGCATTCACGAGGCGCCGGGCGAAGGCATCGATACCGTTGTACTGCCGGCGACGGTGTCGGACCCGGCCATGACCCTCCGCTACGATCAAGTGCGTCTGATCGTTGAAACGACGAACGGGTGGATATTCCTCGAAGGTTTCGCGGCGAATCAGGCACAGGCCGCGATGATCGAGCGCTTCGAGTTCGCGGATGGTCGTGTCGTCCCGGGTGCAAGCCTGCTCGCAGTGGGGATCGATGTGCCGGGTACCCCGTTCGCCGATGCGCTTTTCGGCACCTCGTCCGATGATCGCATCGACGCCGGCGCCGGAGACGACATCGTCGATGCGGGCGCCGGCGACGACACGCTTGACGGCGGGGCGGGGGTGGATCGCCTCATCGGCGGGCCCGGCAACGATCGCTACCGGCATGACCGCGGCGATGGCATCGATCGCATCGAAGAGCACGGATTGCCCCAGGATGTCGATGCCATCGTGTTCGGGAGTGATATCGGTCCGGCCGACATCGCCGTGCACCGAGAGGACGACGATCTGGTGCTCGAAGCAGTCGACGGCAGTCACGGTGTTCGCGTGGCGTCGTGGTTTGCGGCGGCATCCATGCACATCGAGGCGGCGATGTTCGAGAGCGGCGAGCACTGGGATGCCGCAACGCTTGCCAGCCTGGCGGGGAACGCGCTGCCCACGTTCGAGGAGGCCGTGTCCGAACCGGATGCCGATCCCGAAGCCCATGCGCCCGCGACGGGTTCGACGCCGCCCACGCCAGTCGTTCCCATGGAGCCGCCAGTGACGCCCCCTGGGTCAGTGACCCAAATCATGCCCGGGAACGATGCCGCGCTTGAAACTCAATCTGAGTCGAGTGCGGCCCCGCCCGTCAGTGCTGCCGATGCCACGGCTTCGGTCATCGTGCCGGTCGACGATCCGGCGCTTGCCGCATCGATCGAGGGCGTGGCCGCACCGCGTGCTGCAAGCAGCTTGGGTGCGTCGGACGGCTTGCCTTCGACGTTGTCGCCACCCCCAGGATCGAGCGAGCCTCCAGTGGCGCCGATGAATATGCTCGCATCCGCACCCAGCGCGATGGAATCGCTCGCCGCGGCCGGTTATGTGAGTCCCGGCCGAGTGACATCGGCGGTGGCCGAAGCGTCGGAGGCTCAGCACGTCGAAGCGCAGGCCGATCCGCCGGTCGAAGTCGAGCAGCCGCCGGCCCCGGCCCCGCTTCAGGAGGACGAGGCCATGGCGCGCTACTGGCGCTGGATGCATGCGCGCCTCGATGCGCTCGTCGAGGCCGACGACGTCGATGACGCCGAGTCAGCCGGCATCCTCATGCGCATGCCAATGGCGTCATTGGGGCGAGAGGAGGGCGTACGCCTCGATCCGGTGCGCGCGATCGGCGTGCGGGGCAGCGCCGGGTTCGATCCGCGACCCTTCGAGGGCTTGCGTGAGGGCATCCTGCGTCTGGGCTGAGCGAGCCGGCCCTCGTGGGCGGCTCAATACAGTTCGGGGAATCGCTCCAGCCAGCACCAGGAGGTAATGATGAGCAGGTACACCACGAGCGTCCAGGTGCCCGTCACGAAAAAGCATGCGGTCAGTACGACGGGGGCGGGTATGCCGCCGAGCGTGAAGCACATCGCAGTGAGCACGCCCCACTTGATGGCGAACCTGGGCAGCAGCATGCGCATCGAGCGGTTGTAGCGATAGTTTTGCTGGCGTTCCATCTTCTGTCCGTGGGAGATATCGCGGAAGTAGAGGAACGGCCAGAGATAGCGGTAGAGTAGCCGCCAGAAAGATGGCTCGGCCAGGGCGGCCACCTGGGGCGGACGAAGCCGATCGAAGCTCAACATGCCCTCCGGGGAACGAGTCGCGAACATCGATATCGGCTCCGATGTCGCAATTCTGGAACCTGACGCGGGCGCATGGTGGCTGCGTCACGGACGTCGGTTCCATGAGGCCTGCAGCTTTCGAAATCGCGGTGTGCGAAACCGATTGATGCAGGCCCGTGAGCTCCCTGTTCAGGCGGGCTGCTAGTGCCCCGAATGCGCGTCGCGCGGTTGTTCGAAGTTATTCGAAGCGCGCGAGTTGTGCATCCATTCGGTGCACGACTTCGTCCCGGCCAAGCAGCGCGAGGACAGCGTCGATCGAGGGCGACTGCGGTTCACCCGTGACCATGACGCGCAGCGGCATGGCGATCTTCGGCATCTTGAGCTTGTGCTCGGCGACCAGCGATTTGAGTGTGGCATTGATCTCCTCGCGCGTCCACGCAATGGTTCGCAGTTTGTCGCGAAGCTGTTCGAGGGGCGCCCGGATGTCGGCGGTGTAGAACTGCGTGCGCAATGCTTCGCTCGCTTCGAGTCGCCGATAGAAATAGACCGCCGCGTCGGCCAACTCTTCGATCGTGTGGACGCGCTCCTTGAGCAGCGCGATTACGGGCGGCAACGCCGGGCCGACGCTCGTATCGCAGCCGTCGGTCGCGAGGAAGGGGCGCACCAGTTCGGCCAGTCGATCATCGTCGGCACCCTTCATGTACTGCTGGTTGAGCCAGGCGAGCTTCTCCGGGTTGAAGCGGGCGGGCGACTTGCTGATGTGCGCGAGGTCGAACCACTCGACCATCTGCGTCATCGAAAAGACCTCCTCGTCGCCATGCGACCAGCCCAGTCGAGCGAGGTAGTTGAGCACCGCTTCGGGCAGATAGCCGTCGTCGCGATACTGCGTGGCGCTGACGGCGCCGTGGCGCTTGGAGAGCCGTTCGCCGTCGGCGCCGAGGATCATCGGCACGTGGGCGAAGGCGGGCAGCTCGACACCGAGCGCCTTGAAGATGTTGATCTGGCGCGGCGTGTTGTTGACGTGATCGTCGCCGCGGATCACGTGCGTGATGTTCATGTCGATGTCGTCCACGACCACACCGAAGTTGTACGTCGGCACGCCGTCGGCACGCATGATGACCAGATCGTCCAGTTCCGCGTTGGCGACGCTGATGCGCCCCTTGACCAGATCGTCGAAGCTCACCTCGCCGTCGTGGGGCGTCTTGAAGCGGATAACCGGCTTCACGCCGGCAGGCGGCGTTTCGTTCGAGTTGCGCCAACGCCCGTCGTAGCGGGGCTTGTCGCCGCGGGCACGCTGCGCTTCGCGCATCGCATCGAGCTCTTCCTTGCTGCTGTAGCAGTAGTAGGCCTTGTCCTCGCGGATCAGCCGTTCGGCGATCTCGCGGTACCGATCGAGACGCGCCATCTGGTAGAAGGGCCCTTCGTCCCAGTCGATGCCCAGCCACGTCATGCTTTCGAGTATCGCCTGGCGCGAGGCCTCGGTGGAGCGCTCGAGGTCTGTGTCTTCGATGCGCAGGATGAACTTGCCGCCGTGGCGCCGTGCATAAGCCCAGCAGAAGAGGGCGGTACGTGCGCCGCCGATGTGCAGGTAGCCTGTGGGGCTG
>JBIKKL010000573.1:0-3578 GCA_044360365.1 Burkholderiales bacterium
GCCCACCACGCCGCTGCCCACCACGACGGCATCCACGTGTTTCATTTTGGTCGTTGTCATTTGTTCGTCCTCGCGCCCTTATTTGCCCGTCTTGTCGTATTTGGGGTAGCCCTGCGGATCGAGCTTTGCCCGGAGCTGTTCGATGTCCACGATGCTCACCGGCTCCTTGACCCGATAGGGTGCGGGATTGTCGAGATGCTCGTTGTAGTCGGAACCGCCGACGCCGGGGAAGCCCACGAGCTTCCAGCCGACCTTGTCGCGGTTGCCGCCGTAGAGCGGATCCGCGAAGTAGCCTTCTTCGGTGTTGCGCCAGAGGGTGTCGAAGAAGAGCTTGGAGGAGAGCGACGGCAGCGGCACCGCACCCTCTTCGAGTGCGTGCAGGACTTGATCGCGCAGATCCGCCGAGAGGAATTCGAAAGCCTTGCCGTGCGTCTTCGTACAGTATTCGTTGATCTCGTGGATGCCTACGCGGTAGAGCTCCTGCGGCGTGAGGCGCGACTGCCAGCCCTGCTGAGGCGTACCTTCGAACCAGGGGCCGGAGCGGTACTGACGGCCGTGCGTGCCCCACATGCCCTTGAGCTGCTGGTCGATATAGTAGGTGACGCCGGCATCCTTGGCGCCGGGCCCCAGTTCGTCGGTGGGGATGAGGCGCTCGACGGCAGCGTCGAGAAAGCGGGCCTCCGCCCCGGTCAAGAAGTTGTAGGCATAAGGAACAGCAGGCTCCGCCATGCTCGGATCTCCCCGTGGTGAACGTCGGCGGCAGGTACGTCGGGCTCGACGATCTCCTCCGCAGGACGTCCGATTCTAACGAGCATCGCGGGCTCGTGGCATGTGCCACGTGAGGGTCGTGCGCGTGGTTGGTGCCGCATGATGGACTGTGTGGGTTGTGTGCATGCTGTGGCGATGCAAAGCGTCCGGGGTAGGGGGGGCGGCTGCTTCGCCCGCCGGGGGCAGTCGTGCCCCGACGCTCAGGTATAGTCGGCGGTGCCGGGGACGCTGCATCGGCCACGGTCGTCGCTCGATACGAGGAGGTTTTCATGCGCAGTCGTCGTTCGTTTGCCGCAGGTGCGCTCGCCATGCTCTGCGTCGCAGTCGGTGCCGGCGCGGCGGATTCGGTCGAACGCTATCCTGCCAAGCCGCTGCGTTTCGTGGTGCCGTTTCCACCGGGCGGCGGCACGGACATCCTCGCGCGCCTTGTGGGAGAAAGGCTGAGCGAGCGGCTCGGCGTTCAAGTGGTGGTCGACAACCGGCCCGGTGCCGGAACCAACATCGGTACCGAGATCGTCGCGCGCGCGGTGCCGGACGGGCACACGCTGCTCATGGGCAGCATCGGGATTGCCGCAAACACCTCGCTCTACAAGAACATGCGCGTCGATCCGGTACGCGATCTGCAGCCGGTCGTTCTTGTGGCCGTGGCGCCATCGATCCTGGTGGCACACCCGTCGCTGCCGGCGAAATCGCCCCAGGATGTCGTGGCGCTGCTCAAGTCGCAGCCCGGGCGCATCAACTACGCATCGTTCGGGATCGGCAGCGGATCGCACCTCGCCGCGGAACTGTTCCAACTCGTGACGGGCACCGAGATGGTCCACGTGCCCTACAAGGGCGGTGGTCCGGGCATCGTCGCCGTGCTGGGCGGCGAGGTGAAGCTCGCCTTCTCCAGTCTGCTGCCGACGATTCCCCACATCCGGACGAATCGTCTTGCACCGATCGGCCTCGCCGCCGCGAAGCGTTCGCGCGCCTTGCCCAGCGTAACGACATTCAGGGAGGCCGGCATCGACTACGAGACCGGTCCGTGGTTCGGGGTGCTCGTCCCGGCGAAGACGCCGACGGCGATCGTCGAGCGCCTGAACGGTGAGATCGACGGGATCCTGCGCCTCGACGAAATCAGGAAGCACGTGGAAGGCGAGGGGGTCGACATCGCAGGTGGCTCGTCCTCGCACTTCGCGCGCTTCGTTGCGGACGAGGCGAAGCGATGGGCGGCCGTCGTGAAGAGGGCGAACATTCGCGTCGACTGACTTCTGGAATCCTGTCGGGCACGGCTTCTTCGAGGGAAAGGGGAAAGGCCCGACACGTCGCTGCATGCGGGTAGACCTGCGGGTGACTTCAACGATGGAATCGGACGCCGGATCGAGTCGCGAGTCGCGAGCGCTCCGGCCTTTCCCCTTTCCCTCTTCCCCAGGAAACGATGCGAAGCACCGTTTCCGTGATCAGAAATCGAACTTCACGCCGCGCTTCCTGAGGAGTGCCACGGTATTCACGTTCCAGGCATGCCCCGACTTGAGCATCTCGCCGTACTCCTGCGGCGTGCTGGCGATCGGATCGAGACCGATGTTGACGAACGAGTCCCGCGTTTCCGGATTCGCGAGATGCTTGGCGACTTCGTTCGACAGTTTGTCCACGATCGGCTTCGGAATGCGCGCGGGCCCGACGATGCCGAACGGCGGGCGCTTGTGGGCGTAGAACTCGGTGAGGCCCTGCTCTTCGAACGTGGGCGTTTGGGGCAGCAGCGCGGAGCGCTTCTTGCCCGTGATGCCGATGGTCTTCACTTTGCCGGCCTTCACGTGCGGGGCGCCGGTCGAGGTCGTCGCGAAGTACATCTTGACTTCGCCCGCAATCAGCGCGATCAGGGCGGGGCCTGCGCCCTTGTACGGAACGTGCTGGGTCTGGATCCCCGTGCTGATGTTGAAGATCTCAGTGGCGAGGTGCTGCGATCCGCCCAGTGCGGGTGTCGCATAGTTGATCTGGTCCGGCCGAGCCTTCGCATAGGCGATCAGCTCCTTCAGATTGCCCGGCGGCAACGAGGGGTGCACCATCAGTACGAGTTCCGTGGCAGCGACCGTCGCAATCGGCGTGAAGTCCTTGATCGGATCGAAAGGTGCCTTGAGCAACACCGGTGCGAGAACGTGCACGCTGTCGACGAGCATCAGGGTGTAGCCGTCGGGAGGTGCCTTGGCCACGATCTCGCCACCGATCAGCGTGCCGCCGCCCGGACGGTTGTCCAGAATGAATTGCTGGCCGAGGCTTTCGCTCAGCTTGTTGCCGATCATGCGGCCGACGAGGCTCGTCGTGCCGCCGGGTGCATAGCCGCTGACCATGCGAACCGGCTTGTTGGGGTAATCCTGCTGTGCGTAGGATGCGTTCGGGCTCGCGGCGAGTACGGCGAGGGTCATCGCGTGCGCAAGGGCTGCAACGGACTTCATCGATAAAGCCTCCGGATGGGAAATGGCGAACGAAGATTTCACCCTCGGGCAGCCGGCCGCCCTGCGGGCAGGGCCTATATATCACAGCGGTTTCCGTCGTATCCTTGCGCCAACGCAAACGCGCTCGCAGGCGTGTCGGCCCGATGGTTGTTGCGATGCCGCGTCCACGGCCGATCGTTCGTCATTGCGCAATGGAGTCGCGCGAATGCTGCTTCGCAATGCACGTGGCGAAGCGATGCAGTAACATCCGGCCATGAAGATTTGCATCGTTTCGGACAGCCACGATCGTGCGGATGCCCTGGCGCAGGCCGTGCAGGAGGCGAAGGGGCAGGGGGCCGAGGCTGTCGTCCACTGCGGTGACGTCATCGGCGCGCAAAC
>JBIKKL010000576.1:0-3574 GCA_044360365.1 Burkholderiales bacterium
CTGGCAGCGCGATCAGGTCAGTTTCCGCGGGAAGTACTACCAGTTCGATACGCCCGCGTCCGGCGAACGCGCGGATGCCGCGACCGCGGTACCGCGACCCATACAGCAACCGCACCCCCGCATCCTTGTGGCGGCCAATGGGGATGCAGCGATCCGACGCGCGGCTACGATCGCGGACGGCTGGCTCATCAGTACGCGCAGCACGTATTCCGTGATCGCGAAGCAGGTCGAGATCTATCGTGAAGCCTGCACGGCCGTGGGTCGCAAGCCCGTCATCTGGGCATGGCGTGACGCTTACTGTGCGAAGGACTGGACGACCGCGATCGAAACGGTGCGCCCGGCCCTCGAATCGTTCTATGCCGACCGCGCCCAGCTCGGCCACGACCGCGATCTTCCGCAAGGGGATAGTCTCACGGGCCCGCTCGAGGACATCGTCCGGAGCCGGCTGATCATCGGGAGCCCTGACGAATGCGCGAAGCAGATAGAAATGTACAAGGCGCTCGGCATCGAGAACATCAGCATGCGCATGCAGTGGGAAGGCATGACGCCAGCGCAGGGCATGGCCTCGGCACGATTAATGGCGAGCGAGGTGCTTTCGCGGTTCCGGACATGAGTGCGTCCCAGGCGAGTGGCAGGCGTGGTGTACCGTCATAGCGTTCTGGTCACCCTTCAACCATCGTGCCAGTGAGTAGTCCGAGGCAATGAGAGTCTGCATGAATGCGGCCATGGCCTTGCTCGTGTTGTCTTCGGTCAGAGGCTCGTTGAATACCTTCTTCGACAGGGCCCGGTATTCGGGCCGTCGATTCAGGCATGCGGCAACCACTTGGAGCAGGCTACGCACCGCGACATGCGAGCACACAACGCTGAGTGACTGATTCTCCAGAGCGTGCTCACTCACCCGCCCAGAACTGGCTCTTCAAGAACGCGGCATCGAGTACCGTATGCGCGCCTTGCGATGTTCTTCACGCCCGCGCGCACCCTGAGCGACAGCCTGCTAGAATCGCCACCATGCCAACCCACTCGATTGCCCGGCTCCTGGTTCTGTTCCTGCTCTGGTCTGGTTTCGGCAACATCGAGAGGTCGCATGCGTTCGGGCAATCGACCAGTGAATCTCGAATCTCCCTCAACCATTCGGTCGGGCAGTCCGCGGCCGCCGAGGGCTCGGTGGAGCATCACCACCTGGACGATCTGCCGACGCAGGCCTTCACCGATCCGCCCACGGATGCATTGGGCCTTTTGCCCGGCGCTTCGATGCCAAACGAGCCGTGGCTGAAGGCCGTCCAGCCACGCGATTGCCCTGCTTCTCCACAGAAGCCGCCTTGCCTGGCGGGACCGCTGCGCCCCCCCTGCACCTCGACCCGCAACGCCTGACCGAGCACCGCTGCATCGTCCGGAGCAACGTCGGCGCCCGTCTCCGGTGCCTCGCGTACGACTTGTGCGACCTCGCACCCAGCCACGTCAGCTTCACTGCTCCCCCTTGCATGTTCATACGTCGCACTACCGGCAAACGTTCGTATCCGTTTCCTCACCCCTTCGTCGTCTACCGCATCGTTCCGGGAGTGGTTGTGCTGTCGCTGCTGTGGACCGGCGTGCTGCATCCGCCGCAGACCGTTCACCCCACCCGTTCGTAACCGAGACATCCGAGCATCCTCTCATGGAAATCGTCCTCCTCTTCGCGCTCATCGTACTTAATGGCCTACTCGCCATGTCGGAGATCGCACTGGTCACCGCGCGCAAGGCCCGCCTGCAGAAACTCGTCGACGAGGGAGACGGCGCCGCTGTTGCAGCCGTCAAGCTGGGCGAGGATCCGACGCGTTTCCTGTCGACCATCCAGATCGGCATCACGTCGATCGGCGTCCTCAATGGAATCGTCGGCGAGGCGGCGCTTGCCGGCCCGCTGGCAACGTGGCTGATCGCTGCGGGAATGCCTTCGACATACGCCACCTATGGCGCCACCGGCCTGGTGGTCGTGCTGATCACGTACTTCTCGATCGTCATCGGCGAACTGGTTCCCAAACGGCTGGGGCAGACACACCCGGAGACACTGGCACGTCTGGTGGCACGACCCATCAATTGGCTGGCCATCGCCACCAAGCCCTTCGTGCGCCTGCTGTCGATATCGACGCAGGTGTTGTTGCGCATGCTGCACGTGAAGGTGGACAGCGCAAACGCAGTCACCGAGGAAGAGATTCACGCCATGCTCGCCGAAGGCACCAGCGCAGGCGTGATCGAATCGCACGAGCATGCGATGGTGCGCAACGTCTTCCGGCTCGACGATCGCCAGATCGGTTCGCTGATGATTCCTCGCGCGGACATCGTTGCACTCGATGTCGACCTTCCCTTCGAGGTCAATCTCGCCCGCGTCGAGACCAGCGATCATGCCCGCTTTCCGGTCGTCAAGGGTGGGCTCGAAAACGTGCAAGGGGTCGTCAATGCCCGGCAGTGGCTTGCACGGGCGATGCGCGACGGCGGGCGCGATCTGCTTGGCCCATCGATAGAGGCCCCCCTTTACGTTCCCGAAACACTAACCGGCATGGAGCTGCTCGACAATTTTCGCGAGTCCAACGTGCACATGGCCTTCGTCATCGACGAATACGGCGAAGTCCAGGGTCTCGTCACGCTGCAGGATCTGATCGAGGCCATCACGGGCGAGTTCCGCCCACGCGACCCGCACACTTCCTGGGCAATGCAGCGCGAGGACGGCAGTTGGCTGCTCGATGGCCATATCCCGGTGCCGGAACTGAAGGACCGCCTGGAACTCGATTCCGTCCCGGAAGAAGAACGGGGCCGCTATCACACGCTGAGCGGCATGATGATGTTGCTCAGCGGTCGGCTTCCCAAGGAAGGCGACGCAGTGAACTGGGAGGGCTGGCACTTCGAGATCGTCGACATGGACGCAAAGGTGATCGACAAGGTGCTCGCCAGCCGACTGCCGGAACCTGTGTCGTCCGACGACGGATCCGCCCCGCAATGACCATGAGCCGCGCAACGGCGTCCGAATCGTCGCTCACCGAGAGAGCCGGCTGCGGTCCCGGGCTGCGGATGGCACTTACCGAAGCGCAGACGGTCGCGCCGAGGATCGGTTCAAACGCGTCGCGCTTCGAAGCCGATGTCGGCCGCCTCCACGGTCCACGCTGATGACCGACTCCACCGCTCGCGCCGAAGGCAAGGTACCTGTCTCAGCGCTCCTCTACGCACTCGCACACGACGACAGCCGAGACCGCATCGCCGTCCGCGACTTGCTCGATGTCTTGGGCGATCGGGCATTGGCGGCTCTGATGTTCGTTTTTTCCGTACCCAACGTGCTGCCCGTGCCGCCCGGGACATCGGCAGTCCTCGGAGCGCCGCTGATTTTCCTCGCGGCGCAACTCGCGTTAGGCCTGCGGCCCTGGCTGCCGGCCGTGATCGCCTCTCGATCGATGACGCGGGCCGACTTCGCCACCCTGATACGTCGGATCGGTCCATGGTTGGGTCGGGCCGAGCGTATGCTCAGACCGCGAGCCCTGTGGATTGCCCTGCCACCCATGGAGTACGTGATCGGCCTGATCTGCCTGCTGCTGGCCATCGTGCTCAC
>JBIKKL010000575.1:0-3574 GCA_044360365.1 Burkholderiales bacterium
TTGAGCTTCTTCTCCTTGGCATACGGCAGCAGGTTCGTGAGCGTCTGGTGGTTGCCGCCGCAGCAGGGCCATGGCTTGATGCGGGTGCCTTCGGCTTCGAGGAACCACACGTTGCCGAGGAACTTCGTCATCGACGGGATGCTGCACTTCGCGCCGCCGAAGTTGTCGGCGTAGCCTTGGCGCCCCTCGATGATGTCCGGGTCGGCGGTGTAGCCCTTGGCGGCCAGCTTGGCGGCGATGACGCCGTTGCGCGCGGCCTGACCCGGATGGAAGGGCTTCGTCATCGTGCCGAAGTTCCGGCGCAGCCCGCCCGCTTCGGAGCCCGCAATGCCGAGCGCCATCCGGGTCTTCTGGGTGTCGAGCTTCAGGAGTTTTGCCGCTGCAGCGGCCGCTGCCATCGTGCCGTAGATGGCGGTGGGGTGCCAGTCCTTGTCCGTGTTGTTGTAGGTGCTGAGCCGCGTACCGACTTCGTACCCGACCGCCCAGGCCGTCAGCACTTCCTTGCCCGACAGATGCAGTTCGTCCGCGAGTGCCAGGACCGTCGGCGTGAGTACGGTGGCCGGATGCCCGCCGCAGCCGCCGAGATCGTCGAAGTCTTCGGAATGCCCGGTCGTCCCGTTCGCGAAGGCCGCGTTGGTGCTCGACGTGCGGATCTTGGTGCCGATGATGCGCGATTGCGGATTGCCGCCCTGCTCCGTAACGAACTCGATCATCATCTTGCCGAGCTCGGAGCCCGTGCCATAGGCGGCGGTACCGATGTAATCGAGAATGGATTTTTTGGCCTGTTCGATCGCCCCCGCAGGGACTTGCTCGTACGTGGTCGTTGCGATCCAGTGCGCAAGCGTTTCGGTAGTTCCTCCGGACATGGGAGACCTCTGAAAAGTTGGTTGGCGCGGCGGTCGAGACCTCGACCCCCGGAAGCGCCTCATCATGCCACACGCTTTTTTTGGGCGTCAACATATGAAATCGCCGATTTGCGTCTATGATGGGAAAGACGGGCGCTCTTGGTGCATGCTGCGGCGCACAGTTCCATATAGCGGACTTGATGCCCCAGTGCCAATCACTCGCATGTACCGTCGGCGAATCGATCGAACAAGGAGGAGACATGCCCACGCGAACGCGCGCCTGGTGGCCGCTGCTTGCATCCGGACTCTGGTGCGCCGTCCCGGCCCTCGCTCAGGACTACCCGCAGCGCCCGGTGCGCGTGGTCGTTCCGCTGCCGCCGGGCGGCGCGATGGACACCATCGTGCGCGGCGTGTCGCAACGGCTCGGCCAGGCGTTGAACCAGACCTTCGTGATCGATAACCGGCCGGGGGCCGGCGGTCGCATCGCACTGGAAATCGGCATGACTGCGGCTCCCGACGGCTACACCCTGATTTCGGTCTCCGCTGCCAGCATCCTCTACCCCCTGCTCTACAAGACGAAGACCGACGCCGTCCGTGACTTCGAGCCCGTCTCGCAGATCTCCGCCCAAGGCTATTGCGTGGTTGTCCATCCGTCGATGCCGGCGCGCACGCCGCCCGAGCTGGTCAAGGTGCTGAAGGCGCATCCCGGCAAGTACCAGTTCGGATCCTCCGGCGTCGCAGGCGCGATCCACCTGACCGGCGAGCTCTTCATGTCCGCAACGGGCACTAAGATGCTGCATGTGCCCTACAAGGGGACAGCGATGGCCTATACCGATTTGATCTCGGGCAATCTGCAGGTGGGCTTCCCGACGATCGTCTCCGCCTTGCAACACATGAAAGCCGGGAGGATCCGCGGCATCGGCGTGACAACGCCGAACCGATCCCCTGCGGCACCGGAGCTGCCCACGCTCGCCGAAACGGGGATCACCGGTGTCGAAGTCGTCGCGTGGTACGGCATCGTCGCCCCCAAGGGCACCCCTCGCGCCGTTGTCGATCGCCTCAACGGCGCCATCGTGGAGGCGCTGCAGCAGCCGGAGATGGTGAAACGTCTGCGCGCGGACGGTTCCGACGCCGTGTCGAGCACCCCCGAACAGTTCCGGACCTTGCTGGCCACCGAGAAGGATAAGTGGTCGCGCGTACTCAAACAGGCCGGGATCAAGCCTGAGTGAACGCTTCGGCGCCAATGCGTCCGGCGTCGGTGTAGAGCACCGACTTCCCGAGGATGCGCCGCTGCGAAAGCTCGTCGAGCACGGCACGCACCTCCTCCAGCGGCGCACAGCGGTGAATGCGCGGCCGCAGCTCACCTGCCGCCAACGAATCGAGCAGCGCCGCCATGTTTCGGCGCCAGGCAGCAGGATTGCGCTCCGTAAAGCCGCCATACGGCACGCCCACGACCGAAATCCCCTTGAACAGGATACGATTGCAGGCGACCTGCGGAATGCGCCCGCTCACGAAGCCGACGATCAGGAGGCGACCGTCGACGGCGATCGACTTCATCGAAGCATCGAACACGTCACCGCCGACCGTATCGAGCACCACATCCGCCCCGCGACCGGACGTGAGGTCGAGCAGCGCCTGCGCAAGATCCGTCGTGGCGATGTTCACCGCATGATCCGCCCCTTCGCGGATCACCTCCGCGAGCTTGATGTCATCGCTGCCGGTCGCGATGACGCGCGCGCCCAATCGCTTTGCGAGCTGCACGGCCGCGATACCGACACCCCCCGAGGCGCCGTGCACGACCAGGGTTTCGTCCGGCTGCAATCGGCCCCGCGTCGTGAGTGCGTAGTAGGCCGTGCCGTAGTTGATCGCGAATGCGGCGGCATCCATGAACGACACCGCCTGCGGCAGCGCACACACGCGGGCTTCGATGGCCGTCACCTCGTCGGCGAAGCATCCGCGTCCGATGTTGTTCTGCACGAGGACCCGATCACCGACCCGCACCTGCGACACGTCGCAGCCGCATTCGACCACGACACCCGCCCCTTCCGTGCCGAGCACGAACGGCGGATCGTAGGGTCGTTGATAGGTCCCCGCGATCACCATCAGATCCGTGTAATTCACGCCCCCGGCATGCAGACCGATGCGCACCTCATCGGGCTTCGGCGGACGCGAGGGCCAATCGCCCACGACGATCACGGACGGATCGCCGAGCTTCGGTACGATCACGGCCTTCATGCCTGCGCATCCCAGACCGTTGCGCCGAGTCCCGCCTTCGCAAGACGCTGCTTTTCGACCTTGTCGGTGCCCGTGCGGGGCAGGCGATCCACGAACTCGATGTAGCGCGGCCACATGAATTTCGGCAGCCGCGACTGCAGAAACTCATGCAACCCTGCGGGCGTGACCTCCGCGTTCGGCTTCGGCACCGCCACCACGCGTATGTCATCCTCGTTGTTCGAAGCCGGGTGCGCGAGCGCCACACACTCGGCGACGCCAGGATGCGAACCGACGGCGAACTCGATGTCGGCCGAGGACACGTTCTCTCCCCGGCGCCGTATCCTGTCCTTCTTGCGGTCGACGAAATGGAAATAGCCCTCCTCGTCCTGGCGCAGCATGTCGCCGGTGTGGAACCAGAGATTGCGCCAGGCATCGACGGTGGCTTGCGGCTTGTTGAGGTAGCCTTGCATCCAGATGTGCGGGCGCCGCGGGCGCGCGATCAACTCGCCCGTGCT
>JBIKKL010000577.1:0-3565 GCA_044360365.1 Burkholderiales bacterium
GAGCCGTCGGCGCAGGCTTGAGCGAGGAGATCGTCACCATGAAGAAGACCACGACAAACCAGCGTCCTTTCGATGCCGCACGGCGCCAATTCCTGATCGGCACTGCGACTGCCAGCGGCGGCCTCGCCTTGGGCATGACCTTGCCGCTTGGAACTGCCCGGGCTGCCGCCGCTCAGGGAACCGAAGTCAACGCGTGGGTCGTCGTCCATCCGGACGATACCGTCGTCATCCGCATCGCGCGTTCCGAAATGGGTCAGGGAACGCTGACCGGTCTTGCACAACTGGTGACCGAAGAACTGGAATGCGACTGGAAGAAAGTGCGCACCGAACAGCCCACGGCCGGCACCAACCTTGCCCGCAAGCGCGTTTGGGGAGACATGTCCACCGGCGGGAGCCGTGGCATTCGAGGCTCGCATGACTACGTGCGTCGCGGCGGAGCCGCTGCGAGAATGATGCTGCTGCAAGCCGCTGCCGATGGCTGGCAGGTGCCGGTCGGCGACCTGACCGTCGCCAACGGCGTGATCCGGCACTCAGCTTCGGGACGAGCCACGTCTTACGGCAAGGTCGCAACGGCAGCCGCCAAGCTCACGCCGCCGGATCCCAAAAGCATACAGCTGCGCGATCCCAGACAGTGGAAGATCGCCGGCAAGCGACTGCCGCGTCTCGACACGAGCGACAAGCTGAATGGCGCGAAGATCTACGCGGTGGACGTGAAGCTGCCCGGCATGATCTACGCAGCGATCATGGACTGCCCTGTCTTCGGCGGCAAACTCGTGAGCTTCGACGAGAGCAAGGTCAAGAGCATGCGCGGCGTAAAGGGTGTGGTCCGCGTGGGCGACAGTGCAGTTGCTGTCCTCGCCGACAACTGGTGGCGCGCAAAGACGGCGCTCGAGTCCCTGCCCAAGGTCTGGAACGAGGGCGAAAACGCGAAGGTCACGAGTGCGAGCATCGCCGCACACCTGAAGGATGGCCTGACCTCGACCGATGCTTTCGCCGACATCGACGACGGCGACGTCACGAGCGCACTCGGCGCCGCCGCGAAGACGGTCGATGCCGTGTATTCGCTGCCGTTCGTGTCGCACGCCTGCATGGAATCGATGAACTGCACCGTGCGCCTGACGGCGGATCGCGCCGAATGCTGGGTGCCCACGCAGAATGCGGAAGCCTCGTTGGCCCGCCTCTCCCGGGCCTCGGGTTTCGCCCTGGAGAAGTGCGAGGTCTACAAGCACGATCTCGGCGGCGGATTCGGACGCCGCGGCGGCACGCAGGATTACGTCGAGCAGGCGGTTCAGATCGCCAAGCAACTGCCGGAGGGTACGCCGGTCAAGCTGATCTGGAGTCGCGAGGAGGATCAGGCTCACGACTTCTTCCGGCCGATTGCGCAATGTCGGCTGCAGGCGGGATTGGATCAGCAAGGCAATCTCACCGCACTGCGGGTCCGAGTATCCGGACAATCGATCAATGCTTACCTAAGTCCGGGAGCGATCAAGGACGGCAAGGATTTGCGCCAACTCCAGGGCTACTGGAAGAACCATCAGGATGCAGGCCTGGGCTACACGGTGCCGAATCTTCGCACCGAGTATGCGATGCGCAATACGCACGTGCCGGTCGGCCCATGGCGCGGCGTCAACACCAATCAGAACGGCATCTTCCTTGAATGCTTCATCGAAGAGGCCGCTCGTGCTGCAGGCAAGGACTCGGTCGAGTTCCGTCGCGCCCTGATGCAGAATCACCCGAAGCACCTCGGCGTGCTCAACGCGGCCGCGGAGAAGGCGGGGTGGGGACGCCCCTTGCCCGCTGGCGTGCATCGCGGCGTCGCGCAGTTCATGGGCTACGGAAGCTATTCCGCAGCAGTTGCGGAAGTGTCCGTCAGCGGCAAAGGCGAGGTGAAAGTGCACCGGATGGTCCTCGCGACCAATTGCGGCCATGCTGTGAATCCGGCACAGATTGCGGCACAGGTGGAAGGCGGCGTGGCCTATGGCCTAAGCACGTTCCTGAGCGAATGCACCGTGGATCAGGGCCGTATTCAGGAACTCAACTTCCATACCTACCCTCTGCTGCAGATCGCGCAGATGCCGACGGTCGAGACGGTGATCGTGCAGACCTATGATTTCTGGGGCGGCGTGGGCGAACCGACCATCTGCGTCGTCGCCCCGGCCGTCCTCAACGCGATCTTCGCCGCGACCGGCAAACCCGTGCGCACGCTGCCGCTCAAACACAGCGGCCTGACGCTGATCTGAGCCGTCTGACCCTGCGTCGACGCGGATCCTGAACCTCCAACCCTGGGTTGGAGGTTGTTGTCCAACCCAGGGTTGGACGCGATCAGGCTTTGCGAAACTCCTGCACGGAGCGCGCCTCCTGGCCGTTCGCGAGTTTGAGCGCGCGGGTGACCGAGCGCGTCTCGCCGAAGGTCGGCAGGTACATGGAGTGCTTGCCCGCACCGCCGAGCACGATGATCATGATGTCGTCGGCGCTCTGGCACGGCGGGATGAGCGTCTCGGGCGTCGCGTCGTCGTAGCGGCCGGGAAAGTTGCGCAGCAGACGCCGCTCGTAGTTCTTCGGCGCGATCTTGCCAAGCGCGATGTGGGCACGCTCGAAGAGGATGCGGCGCACGTCCGCTTTCGAGTAGCCGTCACGCGCCACGGTTTTGGCATGCTCGGGGCCGAACGCGATCAGCGGCTCGCTGTGGTAGTACATGTTGTTGTGCCCGGTGATGCCGATGGTGCCGGCGACCGTCGTCAGGATACCGTCGCCCGTGTCGCTTTCGTGATCGTTGATATTGTGCGGCCCTTCCGCACCTACGATCGTGACCGTACTCGTTTCGCGGGAGAACCCGCGCTCCACGTGCAAGGGCTCCCAGGGATTGCCGGCTTCGTTCTCGGCCACCACGAAGCTGTACTTGCCGGGCTGCCCCATCGTGGCCATATCGCCGACCGTCGGAATCGCTCCGCCGATGTTGAGCAGCGTCAGCCGCAATGCGCGACCGATGGTGGCGTTCGCGGGCCAACCGGGACCGAACGCATTGTGGCCGCCGTTGATATCGAGTTCCTTTGCGACCGGCCCATTGACGATCACGAGCGGCGCGACCGGATGTGTCGTCGTCTGCAGGCCGTACAGGTTGACCGGCTGGTCGCACATCGCCTCGACCGCCAGCATCACCACCGGAAAGAACTCGGGACGACAGCCGGCCATCACCGCATTGGCCGCGATGCGCAGCGGCGTCGCTTCCCCGTTGCGGGGCGGCATGGCAGCGATCGGCTCGTCCCAGGGACGATCGCAGTAGGCGAGCATGCGCTCCACCCTGTCCGCCGTGGGCGGAATGATGGGCAACCCGTCGCCCCAGCCGCGTGAACGCGCAAGCTCGGTGGCGCCTTCGAGATCATCGATGCCTTCCATGGCAACACCCGGCATCTGCAAATAGCGGTCGATGGCGCTCATCTCACTTGCTTCCTTCCTTGATCGCGGTTTCGATCAATGCCAGCACCTCGGGCAACGCCTGATCCGCCCGCGTGCGCACTTCATCGATCCTGATGCCGCCCAGCGGATGCTGAATCATCGCGAACGA
>JBIKKL010000578.1:0-3564 GCA_044360365.1 Burkholderiales bacterium
GCTGGAGGGACATCTGCGCCGCGGCGATGACTGTATTGAAGAGATCCCGGCGGACCGTTGGGATTGGCGGAGTTGTTATGGGGACCCGAAGCAAGGTCCGTACAGCAATGTGAAGTATGGCGGTTTTGTGCCGAATCATGACCGTTTCGACGCGGCGTTCTTTCACATTTCGCCGCGCGAGGCCGAGTTGATGGACCCGCAGCACCGTCTGTATCTGGAGTGCGTTTGGCGGCTGTTTGAACGCGGCGGGTATGCCGCGGGTTCGCTGGCGGGAAAGAAAGTTGGGATGTTCCTGGGGATCAACCTGCAGGACTACACCGATATGGTGAATCGCGCCGGCATTCGCGACGCGGTGCAGTTAACGGGACTGGGGCATATGTTTTGTCCCAACCGGCTATCGTTTCTGTTCGATATCCATGGGCCGAGCGAGGTGATCGACACGGCGTGCTCCAGTTCGCTGGTGGCGGTGCATCGCGGGGTGATGAGCATCCTGCACGAGGGTTGCGAGATGGCTGTGGCGGGCGGGGCGAATCTGATGTTGACACCCACGCAGCACATCATGTTCTCGAAGGTGGGGATGCTGGCCGAGGATGGCCGGTGCAAAACCTTCTCCCGCGAGGCGAATGGCTATGTGCGCTCGGAGGGGATTGGCGCGGTGCTGCTGAAGCCTCTGGAGGCGGCCGAACGCGATGGCGATCCGATTCTGGGCGTGATTCTGGGCAGCGCTGAAAATCATGGCGGAGCGGCTACGTCATTGACTGCACCTAATCCGAAGGCGCAAGCGGAGTTGATTGTGGAGGCGCACCGGCAGGCAGCCTTGGACCCCCGCAGCATTACGGCGATCGAATGTCATGGGACCGGAACATCGCTGGGCGATCCGATTGAGGTTGAGGGTTTGAAGTCAGCGTTCGCGAGGCTGTATCAAGAGCGGGGCTTGGCTCCGGCTGCGATGCCGCATTGTGGGCTGGGTTCCGTGAAGTCAAACATTGGACATGCGGAGACGGCGGCGGGTATTGCAGGGTTGATGAAGCTGGTGCTTGGAATGCAGAGCGGGTGGCTGTACCGGACCCTGCACTGTGAGAACCCGAATCCGTTGATTGATTTGGCGGGGAGTCCGTTCCGGTTGCTGCGAGAGGCGCAGCCTTGGACGCGGCCGGTGATAGATGGAGTCGAGCATCCACGCAGGGCCGGGGTGAGTTCATTCGGCGCGGGCGGCGCAAATGCGCATGTTGTTTTGGAGGAGTATCGAGGCTTGCGGACTGGGCCGCCGTCCGCTGGGCCGTTCGTGATTCCGCTGTCGGCAAAGTCACAAGAAGCGTTGGATCGGCGGGTGAAGCAACTGGCCGATTGGATTGCGGCTCACGAAGATTGCAACCTGCGGGACCTCGCCTATACCTTGCAAGTGGGGCGCGACGCCATGCGGGTGCGAATCGCTTACGTGGTCAGCGACGTGGCGGACTTGCAGCGTCAGTTGCGCGGGCCGGAGCAGCCGCGTCCTTCCTCACCCCTCGCCGAGCGATGGGTACGCGGAGAGTCGGTGGATTGGGAGTCGCAGTATGCGGGTCAGCCGAAGCCGCAGCGCCTTGCCTTACCGGCATATCCGTTTGCGGCCAAGCGCTACTGGCTGCCCGTGGAAATGGCGCCGGAGCACTTCACGCGGAGTTTCGATGGACGGGAGTCGTTCTTGCGGGATCATCGCGTCGGCGGCCAGCCGGTGCTTCCTGGCGTGATGTATCTGGAGCTGGTTTGTGCGGCGTTGTGGGCGGCTGGAAGAGCGGCGATCCAGATTCGGCAGGCGGTTTGGATGAAGCCACTGGTGGTGAGCGGTCCGGTGAAGGTGGAAGTCCGGCTGGAGCCGAGAGTGGAGATTGCCAGCGTCGGTGCTGACGGGACGCGGGAAGTCCATTTTCAGGCCCGTTTGGGTGACTCTGCGTTGACGGAGGCTGCCGGCGTCGCCCCTTTGCAAGGCGGCCAGTTCTTCGACGGCGGCGAAATCTACCGGCTCTTTGATGGCATGGGCATTCAGTATGGGCCGACGCATCGTGGAATTCAGTCGCTGCGGGCCGCGGCGGCCGGCGTGACGGCGGAGTTGCGTTTGCCGAGTGAAGCTGGGAGGTTGGACGAGTTTACTCTGCACCCGAGCTTGTTGGATGCGGCCTTGCAGTCGACGTTGGGCATGCAAGTGGGCGATGCGAGACCAGCAGCGCTGCCGTTTGCGTTGGAAAGCATGAGCATTGCTGGGCCGCTGACCGAGGCCATGGTTGTCCATGTACGGCCTTCGGAAAAGCGAGGCGCGTTAGACCTGGATCTGGTGAACGCGAGTGGTCAGGTCGCAGTGCGATTGCGCGGCTTTGTGACGCGGGCGATTGCGCCTGCCAGCGATAACGTCTTCTTCTTTGCGCCGGCGTGGCAGCGATTGCCGGAGTCGCCGCGCAACGCTGTGAGCTTCGACGAGCGGATCGCGTGGGTCTCTGGACCACCGGGTCGGCTGGATGGCTGGACGTTGCAACGGTTTCCGAGTACGGACTTCCATGCGTGCTTCCAAAGCTTGCTGGGAGAGCTACAACGGATCGCAGCGGCGCCGTCGCGGCGTGTTCTGCTGCAGGTGTGCGTAGTGGAGAGTTCGCGGTTGCTGGCCTTGTCGGCGATGCTGCGTAGCGCACGGATGGAGTGTTCCTGGCTGTGGCCGCAAATCGTAGTGGTGCCGGATGACCGCGACGCGGCTCCGTTTCTGGCGGAGGCGTCGGCCTTGCCGCAGCACGGCATGATTCGGTTTGGCGTGGATGGAAAGGCGGAGGTGAGGTGCTGGGAGCGGTCGACGCTTCCGGAGGCTGCGATTTCATGGCGTCCGCAAGGGGTGTATCTCATCACGGGCGGCGGAGGATCGTTGGCGCGAATGCTGGCGCGTCATATCGCCGAAGAAGCGCCTGGCTCGTCGATTGTTCTTGCAGGCCGCACGATGCCTGAGTCTGACTTGGGCGGTTCGATGTGGTTCCGGCGCACGGATGTGACGAAGGCGGATGAAGTGGAGTCGTTGATCGCGGAAGTGCGGCAACGGCATGGCCGCATTGATGGCGTCTTCCATGCGGCTGGCGTGCTGGACGACGTGCCGCTCCTGCAGACGTCAGCGCCGCGGGCCTTGGCGGTGATTGCGCCCAAGGTGGATGGCGCAATTCATCTGGACAGGGCGATTGCAGATGCTCCGCTCGACTTTTTTGTTCTGTTCGGATCTGTAGCTGGCGTGTTGGGCAATGCGGGACAGTCGGCGTACGCGGCGGCGAATGCGTATCTCGATGTCTTCGCAGCAGAACGGCAGGCGACACGGCCGGGCCGGACCGTCGCGGTGGATTGGCCGCTGTGGCGCGATGGCGGCATGCGCATGGAGGAGTCAACGGCAGCGTTGATGCGGCGGACCACGGGGCTGGATAGCCTGACCACGCAGGATGGCTTGCTGGCTTTACGGCGCATTCTGGGATCAGGGTTGGCGCAGGTGATGGTGGCGTGTGGCGATGCGGAACGGATCGCCCGCTACCTGGCCGCGACGCCGGAGTTGCCGACGGTGGC
>JBIKKL010000579.1:0-3559 GCA_044360365.1 Burkholderiales bacterium
ACGTGCGGGGCAAGCACGAAGAGCACCGCGCCGAAAAGCATCCCGAAGGTGTGTTTCATTGCATCCGCTCGTTTACTCGACTTCTGCTGATGATCGAAGGTGCCCGATCCGGCGGTGGCCGAACGGAAAGGCGAGCTCGCGCGTGCCTCCCTGAGCCCGATAGACTGCTTGCGCGGCGCATCGACGTTTGCTCCACGTCAGTCCACTTTATACAAAAGCGGCCGGGACGGCCAGCGCCCAACGGGTCGTGGGCATGCTGGAGGCGTCTGATCCGACGCATTTTTCCAACAAATGCATGACAACGGCGAAGTGCGACATCCCGGCAGGCGCCAGAGATGGGCAATAAGTCACTTGATTGAGATTATGTTGCCCCGCATCAACTGCGCTTCGGGTCTCGGCACGTGTTGACGAGCACGCCGATCTTCTCCACTTCGCATTCGATGCGATCGCCGTGCTGCAGGTACCAGGTGCCCGGACCCTTGTAGCCCAGACCGACGCCCGATGGTGTGCCGGTTGAAATCACATCGCCCGGTTCGAAGCCGGCGTGGGAGTACCACGCGATCTGGGCCGGGATGGTGTAGATCATCTTGTCGGTCGTCGAGTCCTGTCGCACCTGGCCGTTGACCCGGGTCACGATGCGCAGTGCGTGCGGATCGGGGATCTCGTCCTTGGTAACGACCCACGGGCCCATCGGCGCGGCGGTCGGGAAGTTCTTGCCGATGCAGATGTTGCCCTCCTTGCGCTCGGCCATCTGGACGTCGCGGGCCGACAGGTCGTTCAGGATGGTATAGCCGAACACCATGTCGTAAGCCCGCTCGGGCGGCACATCGACGCAATGGCGCCCGATCACCACGGCGAGTTCGTTTTCGTAATCCCACTGTTCGGTCCAGCCGGGCTTGGTCACGACGGTGTCGTGGGCGACGAGGCCGTTCGTGAGCTTGATGAATCCGGCGACGCGCGTGTAGGCCGCACCTGCGCCCTCGGCGACATGATCGGCGTAGTTTCGGCCGACAGCCATGATCTTGCCGGGCCGGAACGGGACTTCGAGCGTGACGGCATCGAGTGTCAGGACCGACGGCGCGGCTTCGCCGCGCGCCAGCGCTGCTTCGGCGCCGACCACGGCGCCACGCACCGCAGCAAGACCGGCATCGCCCTGCTCGATGCATTCGAGCAGCGTTCGCGGGATGGCACCGCCGAGTGCCGTCAGATCGAGAACGCGCGTCCTGCCAAGCAGTGCGCCGAACCGGCTGCTCGTGTCCGAAGCCGTGTGAAAGGTAAGCAGTTTCAAGGGGATCTCCTCCTACTCAGGAATGGTCTCGCCATCGTGCCGTCATCCGTACGGGGGTTGTCATGCATCGAGCATCGGCGAAGACGTGATTTGCCGGACGGCACTGTTGCTCTGCAGCAGACCGACGCCTACGGGTGGTTCGGCTCTGGGATAGGTGAATCGTACGCGATAATTTATCCGGCGAATGGCCTTATTCTCGGACTTCAGGCCAGTGCCAGGGATGGCACGGACAGGTCGTGGCGTTAACGCTTGGAGGGTATGGGGTGCAACAGCGAAATTTGGGTCGCTCGGGCCTGCAGGTGTCGGTCGTCGGACTCGGCTGCAACACATTCGGGGCCAACGTGGATCAGGCGGGCGCGACGGCGATCGTGCATCGCGCCCTGGATATCGGCGTGACGCTGTTCGATACGGCCGACAGCTATGGCGGGATGGGCGGCTCGGAGACTTGCCTGGGTGTCGCCCTGGGCGAACGGCGCAAGGACATCGTGCTCGCGACCAAATTCGCCAACGCGATGAACAGGGAAAAGACCCTGCGCGGCGGTTCGCGGCGTTACGTGATGAGCGCCATCGAAGCAAGCTTGAAGCGCCTCGGCACCGACTGGATCGATCTCTACCAGATGCACTATCCCGATCCTGCAACGCCGATCGAGGAGACGCTGCGCGCGCTCGACGATTCGGTGCGCCAGGGCAAGGTGCGCTATGTCGGCTGCTCCAATTTCGCCGCGTGGCAGGTGGTCGAGGCGCATTGGAGCGCGCGGCATCACGGCCTCGCCGGGTTCATTTCCTGCCAGGATCAGTACAGTCTGCTCGCACGCGGCATCGAACGCGAACTGGTGCCTGCGATGAACGCCTGCGGCGCGGGGTTGCTTCCGTATGCGCCGCTGTCCAGTGGCTTGCTCACCGGGAAGTACCGCCGCGGGGAAGCGATGCCGCAGGGGACGCGCCTTGCCGCACGACCGGAGTTGCAGGCGCGCTACGCGACGGACGCGCGCATGGAAGTTCTGGAGCGCCTGCGCGGCTTTTGCGCCGAGCGCGGGCGTCCGATGCTCGAACTGGCCATCAGCTGGCTGGCGGCCCAGTCCGTGGTGGGCAGTGTGATCGCGGGGGCGACGTCGCCTGCGCAAATCGATGCCAACGTCGCTGCATCGAACTGGCCACTGACCCCGGACGATCTCGTCGAGATCGATCGGTTGAGCCGCATGTAATCCGCGAGTTGGAGAGTACATCGGGTCGCACGGGCCCGCGAAACCTTTCGGCGCATTGGGCGGCTTCCTTCCGGGGGCCGGCATCGCGTCATGCAGGAGAGTCGGAATGGAAGTTGCGTTATTGCTCGGTCTCATCGTATTGAACGGCGTGTTCGCGATGAGCGAAATCGCCCTGGTGACCGCCCGTCGCGGGCGGTTGCAGGCGCTGGAGCACCAGGGCGACATGGGGGCCGCGGCAGCCATGCAGCTCGGTGCCGATCCGAATCGGTTCCTGTCGACGATACAGATCGGGATTACCTCCATCGGCATACTCAACGGTATCGTCGGTGAAGCGGTATTCGCACGTCCCTTTGCCGAGTGGCTTCAGGATTTCGGCCTGGATGCCACGATCACCAACGTATTTGCGACCGTCATGGTGGTCATCGTCGTCACGTACCTTTCGATCGTGTTGGGCGAACTGGTGCCGAAACGTCTCGGCCAACTGCGGGCCGAAAGCGTTGCGCGCTTCGTGGCCCGGCCCATGCTCGGCCTGGCGGCGATTTCCAAGCCGTTCGTCCGCGTGCTGTCGGCCTCGACCGACATCGTGCTCAAGATCCTCGGTGTTCATGGCAAGAACGCGCCGACCGTGACCGAAGAAGAGATCCACGCCATGCTGGAGGAGGGCTCGGACAGCGGGGTGATCGAAGACGAAGAACACCAGATGGTGCGCAACGTGTTCCGGCTCGACGACCGGCAGATTGCTTCCCTCATGGTGCCGCGTGGCGAGATCGTGTTTCTCGATCTCGATCGGCCGCTGGAGGAGAATCTGAAGCGCATCGAAAGCTCGGAGCACACGCGCTTCCCGGTGTGCCGGGGCGGGATGCGCGACGTCGTGGGTGTCATCAGCGCGAAGCAGATGCTCACGCAGACGCTGCGCGGGCAGCCGCTCGATCTTGCGAGCAACCTGCAGTCGGCCGTGTTCGTGCCCGAATCGCTGACCGGCATGGAACTGCTGCAGAACTTCCGCTCGACCAGTGCGCAGCTGGTGATGGTGATCGACGAGTACGGCGAGGTGCAGGGCATGGTG
>JBIKKL010000580.1:0-3550 GCA_044360365.1 Burkholderiales bacterium
GGGCCGTGCTGCCGTTGGCGGCCGTCACGCTCACTACCGCCAGATCACCCGTCAACGTCACCGTGGCCACCGACGCGACAGCCACCGCCACCGACGTGCCGTTCGTCGACAGCGCGAGTTGATCCAGCCGGGCGCCGAGCAGATCTGCCGTGCCGTTGCCGGCGGTGTCGACGTCGATCGTCCGGCGCTCCAGCCCAAAGGCCAGTGCGCCGCCGATCGTGATCGAACCGATCGCCAGCAGTTGCGGCGTGTTCGCGCCAGAGACATTGGCGCCTGTGCCCGTCACCTCACCGCTCAGACGCAGTTCCAGCGAGGCGGGCAGGTCGAGCGTGAGGTTGGGGGCGCCCGTGAGCAAGCTCCCGGGGTTCAGCAGATCCGCGTCACCGTCCCCATCGAGATCGAAGGCTTTTGTCCAATCCAGACGCTTCACTCCGGCGACGTTCTCGTCGAACGCGTTGTAGTCGAGCCGATCGATGTCCATCGAGCCGGTCAAGCCGAAGGTCGTCGACTCCGTGCTCGCCGTCACCGTCACGTTGCCCATCTTCAGCGCGGTGTAGCGCGCGTTGGACTGGCCCGCAGCAGTGACGCGCACCAACGCGAGCTGCCCCGTCATCAGCGTCATCGTCGCGATCTGATCGACGACGAGTTCGGCATTCGTTACCGAGAACGCAAACATGTCGAGCGCTGCGCCGATCAGATCGGAAAGACCATTCCCATCCGTATCGATATCGGCCGTGCGTCGGCTCGCCGCAAAATCGACCTGCGTTGCGTTGATGACCACCGGACCCGCGAGCAGGACGCGATCGTTGTTGTTCGTGTCGCCGGTGATGGTGCCCGCCAGCGAGTACTCCAGCGCACGAGTGAAGTCGATGGTGAGATCGGGCTGCCCGCCCAGATTCACTCCGGGATTCAGCAACTCGGGCGCAGGATCCGCGTCGAGATTGAAGGCTCGCGTCCAATCCAGCCGGGCCACGCCGGCTGCGGCAGCGTTATAGTCGAGACTCTCGACTGCGATCGTTCCGGCAACGCCGAAGTCCGTACCACCACTGACCCCGCCCGTTGCCACGACCGTTCCCATCTTCAGGGCGGTATAGCGCGCAGCCGTTTCTCCCGCGGCGACGACTCGCACCACGGCAAACGAGCCGGTCAACGTCAGCGAGGCCACCTGATCGACAACCAACTCGATCCCCGTTGGGCCCGGAACGGTGAACGCAACGGTGTCGAGCGTCGCGCCGATGAGATCCGCGCTTCCGTCCCCGTCCGTGTCGACATCGATCGTCTCGCGGGTGAGCGCAAATTGGGCAGATCCCGACACAGTCACCGGGCCGGCCTGCAGCAATCGGTCGTTGGGTCCGGCGCCGCTGACGGCCCCTGTGATCAGCATGCGACCGGCGATGTCCGTCGTGATCGAGAGATTTCCGCTGACGCTCAGGAAATCGGCGATGCTCAGCGTGGCCCCGCTGAGTTGGAACGATACCGTGGGTGCCTGACCGTTGAACACGTTCGCGGCATCGATGCCGATCGTGCCGCTGCCGCTGAGTTGAAGCGACGGTGCGTTAATCGTGGCCGTGACGGGCAGGTTGAAGTCCAGGGCCTGGCTGGGCGAACTGAACTGGACGAGACTGCCGTAGGTCGAGGCACTGAAGAAGCGGACGATCGACAAAGCATCCGGTGTGGCATCGGTGTCCTGGAAATCCACAGCGACGGCCGCGCCGATGTTGGCTGTGCCGTCCTCGACCTCGACCTCGCCGAGCCCGGCATACTGTAGAAGAATGTCGATATCGTTCGCGCTGAACGTTCCGGCCACTTCGAACGTACGGATCACGATCTCGATGCCGGCCGTGCCGTCGCCCTCGCCATCCGGTGTAAGCGCCGTGCCCAGATCGATGACGATGCCGAAATCGAGATCGAGATCGAGCGTCACGGAAAGTGTCGTTGAACCTTCCAGCGGACTGCCTGCCTCGCCGAACTGCACCGCGCGCGCATAGCTATTCGTGCGCGTCAGGTCGAACAGGATCTCGATTTTGCCCGTCGTGTTCAGATCGTTCACGATCGAGAATTCGTTCGCGGCCAGCCCCAACTCGGTTTCGATCAGGGACTCGAACGAAGCGAAGTCGATCGCGCTGACCCCGGCCCCCACCGATTCGGGGAACTTGGCGAAGAAGGCATCGAGTCCGATCCCGGTCGCCGCCTCGTTCAGGAGCTCTGCGAGCGTCTTGTCGATGATCGGCAAGCGCGTGTTCAAACGGCTGTCGCTGTCGACGAACGCCTTCAATTCGGCAATCTTGTTCATCGCGCCGTCGTAGGCATCGCGAACGAGTTCGACAGGATTCACAAGTCCCAGATCGACGAGACGCTTGGCCGTCTGAGCCTTGCTCAAGAGCAGACCGGTCGAAATGGTGGCGACCGACGCATCGGTGACGCCCAGCAGTTCGAGGATCTTCCGCTGCGAGATCTCCTCGTACACGATCTCGCTGTGACCGACGTCCACGCCGACCAGGGCGCTCACTTCCACCAGCCGAGAAGCCACGAACCCGTCGCGCGCCGAGAACGTGGATACCGTGCCGTCGCCGCCCGTCGGGCTGTTCTGGATCTCGTACCAGACCTCGGATGAAGACGGGAAGTGCCCGATGATCGTCTCGCCGATACTGAGCGTCTCGTTCTGGAGTCCGGCCGATAGCGATGGTCCGACGTGCCGGAACATGAGTTCCGGGGTATCGACTTCGCTGCTGTAGACGATGTAGGTCTGCCGATCGTAGAAGCGCAGCAATTCCTCGTAGGTCACGATGCCGTTGGCTGCGCCGCCCAGCTCGTCGCCGCGATCTGCGTCCGCGAGTGCGCCGGGAAGAACGTCGCCCGCGACACTGAGTACGCCATCGAGCGCTCCCGTGTCGTATTCGGCGAGCAGTTCGGCGAAGGTCACGACGCCGTCGGCATTGGCGTCGGCCTGACTCAACGCAAGCGGCAACGCATCGGCCACGACTTTCAGCTCACCGCGTGCCACGAAGTCGTCGACGGCGTGCGCGTTCAAGTCCACCAGGAGGCTGTTGTACAACTCGTCGCTGGGCAGGAGCTCGCGCAGCGATGCCGTCCCGTCTTCGAGGTCATCGAGGAACGGATACGTGGCCAACAGATCGTGGAACGCACCGATGTACCCTTGAACGAACTCGGCTGTCGTTGCCGCAACCAGTGCGCTTCCGTCGGGGTTGCGTACCGTGGCGCCGTCCTGCTTCAGTTCCCACGCCTTGCCGATCAGCAAGCCCAGGCCGCGGGTCGAGCTTTTGACGCTGAAATCGTCGTTCAGCATCATGAACGGTGCGCCGGTCCCTTGATTCGGCACCCCCGTTTGCACCAGCATGTGCACTGGCAGCAAAACGTCGGCACCGCTCTGGTCTGCCACTCCACTTTGGATGTAGCTGCGAGCGACCAGCCCACCTGTGCTGTGCGTCAACACGTCGACCGCATCCGGCGCTGCCCCGGTCAACGCAATCCAGTCAGTGACCGCCTCGTTCATCCAGTAACCGAGGTAATCGAGGCTCGTCTCGAACAC
>JBIKKL010000581.1:0-3548 GCA_044360365.1 Burkholderiales bacterium
CGAACGGGATCACATCCTCGCAACGCTCAGGGAAGTGGGCGGCTCGCGCAAGCTCGCCGTGCAGCGCCTGGGCATCAGCGAACGCACGCTGCGCTACAAGCTGCAGCAGTATCGATTGGACGGCGTAATTTAGGACCGGCGCGGCGTGCTGCGGCGCGCCGGGGCCAAGACGACGCGGAGAAACGCATCATGGAAATCAACACCAAAGTCGATCAGCTGCTCGGGCAGATGCGCGCTGCGCAAAGCCTTGCGACAAAGCTTACCGAACGTGTCTCGGCGAACAAGGGCGTCGGAGTCGATGCCGCCGCAGCGAAGCCGGACTTCGCCAGTGTGCTCAAGTCTTCGATCGATCAGGTCAATCAGGCCCAGCAGGCGTCGCAGGCACTCACGACCGACTTCGAACTCGGCAAGCCGGGCGTGCAACTGCATGAAGTGATGATCGGCATGTCGAAGGCGAGCGTGCAGTTCCAGCAGATGGTGCAGGTGCGCAACAAGCTCGTGTCGGCGTACCAGGACATCATGAACATGCAGGTGTAAACCTGGTGTTCAACCGTCGAAATTGCAAAACAAGTCAAATTGCGGCCGTCGGCGTGAGGCGCCTCGGCTATATGTCACATCTTCGTTAGGATTTGAGGAAGTCGGGAAGAGCCATGTCGACCTTTGACTACAAGAACTACTGCATTACGGTGGATACCGACGTTGCCAAGTACTTTCCCGGCCGGCACGATGCCGTCCGCGGAATATTCTCGATATGGCAGTCAGTAGACGGCGATCGTGGGCGACAGGTGTACCGCGGGCAGACGCCCAGCACCTTTCAGGCGACCGAGATCGAGCGGATGGTCGCAGCCGCCGAGGAGGCGGCTCGTGCGTGGATCGATACGAACGCCGGCAAGCCGTGGGCGTAGCGTACCGGAGACGGACCGCGATATTCGGCCGTTAACGGTTGCGTTCGACCCAATGCGGGAAGAAGCCGTGGTCCGTCCCAGGGTTGTCACCAGCTGCCGGTATTCTGCATCGATGCCCAGGGTTCCTGCGGTGCGAGCTTCGCCGCCTTTTGCAGCAATTCGATGGAGATGCCATCCGGCGTGCGGATGAAGGCCATGTGACCGTCACGCGGCGGGCGATTGATCGTGACGCCGTTGTCCATCAGTTGCTGGCATAGGGCGTAGATGTCGTCGACCTCGAAGGCGAGGTGACCGAAACTGCGCCCGCCCGTGTAAACCTCGGGATCCCAGTTGTAGGTGAGTTCGAGCGTAGGTGCGCGCACCGATTGGGCGGTATCGAAGTCGTCCGTGGCGGCCAGGTGGATGTTGGTGAAGCGGCCCTTCTCGCTCTCTGTGCGGCGTACTTCGCGCAGACCCAGCATCGCAAAGAATTTGAGCGATTCGTCGAGATTCGAAACGCGTACCATGGTATGAAGATATCGCATGCCTGCCTCCGTGTTCGATGCTGTGACGTCGGATGATCCGGCGGGCTGCACGACAGTGAACGCCCAGCGAATCTCCGACCTGAGGATTATCCTTTGACCGACAACCAGTTGGAAGGCCGTACGGCCTTGGTGACGGGCGCCTCCCAGGGGCTCGGACGCGCGATGGCCCTGGCGTTTGCACGCAGCGGCGCCAACGTCGTCGTGACGGCGCGCAGCGAAGCCAAGCTCAGGGCACTCGCTGCAGAGGCGGAGGCGCTGGGTGTGCGGACGCTCGTGGTCCCGGCGGATCTGAGTATCGAAAGTGATATCGATGCCCTCGCCGCCGCGGCCATCGACGCGTTCGGCGGTGTCGACATTCTGGTCAACAACGCCGGGATCATCCATCCGAGCACGCCGGTGGCGGCGTTCGACCCCAGGCTTTTCCGGTCGGTGATCGACGTGAACCTGATCGCTGCTTTCCTGATCACGAAGGCGTTGCTGCCGGGGATGATGGATCGGGGCTACGGCAAGATCATCAATATCTCCTCCATCGGCGGGCGCAAGGGCGGCGCGGGACGCAGCGCATACCGAATTACGAAGGCCGGGCTCATCAGCTTCACCGAATCTCTGGCGGCCGAGGTCAAGCAGTACGGGATCGACGTGAACGCCATCTGCCCCGGGGCGGTGGATACCGAGGGCTATCGGGAGGCGTTCAAGGGCAATGGGCGCCCTCGGCACTCGAAAATCGGGACGCCCGAAAGCATCGCCCAACTTGCGCTCTTCCTGGCCGGCAATGAAAGTGGGGCGATCACCGGCACGGCCATCGATGCGTTCGGTGAGGCGAATCCGTTGTTCGGTTAGCGCAGTATCGATTGTTCAGGCGCCACGCGCAGGCGCTTCCGACGATGCGCGTCTCATCGTACGCAGCGTCGTCCTGAGATCGGTGAGATAGCGCACGTGCTCCTCCTCGATCGAGTGCCGAATGCTGTCCTTGTACTGCTTCGCATACCAGACTGTCCGTTCCGCGATCGAGCGGCGCATCGTGTCGGCGTCGGGGAGCCGCGCATTGTCCAGCAACAGCTCGCGCACCCAGCGCGCCTGATGCTCGAACACCATGTTGAGCGCGGTGTCGGTGTTGAAGAAGCCCATGAAGTAGAGCCCCGGCCACGCCGGCGGCACGATGCGCATGTAGAGATCGAGACGGTTGTCGTCGGATTGCAGGATCTGCCGGGGTACGAAGTCGAGATCGATGCGATAGCCGGTGGCGGCGATCAGCACGTCGAATTCCTCCTCGGTGCCATCGACGAAGCGTATGCGCTTGCCTTCGATCGACTGGATGCCTTGCTTGACCTCGATGCGGCGGTAGGCGATGTCCGCGACCACCGTAGCGTTGGAGGTGACGTGCGTGAGTGCCGTGGGACGCTTGAACCCGAGCTTGGCCATGTCGCCGTGCGCGAGCCAGACGAGGAAGCGGATCAGGCGGCGGCGCAGTCGTCGCGGAATCCAGGGGCGCTGGATGCGCGCAGTGATGTCGGTGAAGGCGCGGCCGAACAGGAGTTTGGGCAGAATGACGACGCCCGAGCGAGCGACCAGCACGCAGCGCGGCGACGTGACGCATACGTCGCTTGCGATGTCGCAAGCGCTGTTGCCGATGCCGACCACGCAGATGCGCTTGCCAACGAATGGTTCGGGGGCCTTGTAGTCGTGGGCGTGGAGATATTCGCCGCCGAAGCATTGCAGCTCGGGGACATGCAAGGGTTGCGTGAGATGCCCGCTGGCGACGATCACCGCATCGAAGATTTCGCTGGCGCCATCGGCGAATTCGACTGCCCAGCGCGGATTCTCCTTTCGGGGCTGGAAACGAGGCTGCAACGCCGTGACGCGGGTGTTGAAGCGGATGTGCGGCGTCACGCCGAAGTGGTCGGCATACGCGACGAGGTAGCGGTGCATGTCGACGTGATCCGGGAAATCCTGTGTCGAAGGATCGAAGTCGAGATCGCTGAAGCGGGTGACACCGCGCGAAGTATTGATGTGCAGGGTTCTGTACGCCGACGAGCGACCGTTGTCGTTGCCGTAGCACCACATGCCGCCGATCTGGGAGCCGATCTCGAACACGGTCACGTCGAAGCCGACTTCGAGC
>JBIKKL010000097.1:0-10912 GCA_044360365.1 Burkholderiales bacterium
CGGCGCCATCGAGCGCATCAACGCGGAGGTCAATCGAGCAATCGGCGTCGCCTCGGTGCGGCAACGCTTCGAGACCCTCGGCTGCGAGCCCGCCGGTGGCACGGCGGTTGCCTTCCGCACCTATGTACGCGACGAGGTCGCTCGATGGGGCAAGGTGATCCGCGACGCAGGCGTGCAGATTCAGTAGCCGCGACGCTGCGTCGACTCGGGCTCGATGCAGGGGTCAGAACTTCTCCACCCAGGGGCGCACCTCGATCTCCCAACTCCAGCTGCTGCGAGGCTGGTCGATCAGGTGCATGTACGTCTGCGCGATGGCGTCGGGATCGAGCAGACTGTCCGGGGCATCGTCGGGTACGGCGCGCGCCGCCGACCGGATCCCGCCGTCGATCACGACGTGCGCCACGTGAATCCCCTGCGGGGCCAGTTCGCGGGCCATGCTTTGTGCCAGTCCGCGCAGTGCGAACTTCCCCATCGCGAACGTTGCGGATTGCGCATAGCCCTTGACACTCGCCGACGCGCCGGTGAAAAGGATCGTGCCGGCCCGGTGCGCGAGCATGCGTCGAGCTGCCGCCTGAGCCACGAAGAAGCCGCCCAGCGCCGTCGTTCGAACAGCCGCCTCGACTGCGGTTGGATCCAGTTCGACCGTCGGTCCACGGACACGACCGCTGGCGTTGTAGATCGTCACGGCCAGCGGGGCGCCCATGGCGTCCGTCGCGGTGAATAGCGCAGCGACCTGAGCGGGCTCGGCCGCATCGCAGGCGAACGTTTCCGCCTCGAGTTCGGCCGCCAGGGCGGCCAACTTGTCCACGCGGCGGGCAGCGAGCACACATCGATAGCCCGCCAGGGTCAGCGATCGGGCCAGCGACGCACTGAGGCCGCTGCCGGCACCGACGATCAGGGCAAGTGAGCGAGTCATGGAGCGTTCCCTTCTTCTGGTGACGCCGGCCATTCTAAAGCGGAAGACCTCCAACCCTGGGCTCAACCCTGGGTTGGAACCCAGGGTTGGAGGCACGGGATTCTATTTTTTTCCGCAACGTGCGATCCTGCACCGATGCGACGACCCGAAACGCCGAACATCATCGACATCGAGGCCTCCGGCTTCGGCGCCCGGAGCTATCCGATCGAAGTCGGCGTGGCGCTCGACGATGGCGCGAAGTACTGCTCGCTGATCCTTCCCGCAGCGCAATGGGACCACTGGGATCCGGATGCCGAGCAAGTACACCGCATCGGTCGCGATCTCCTCCAGACGCATGGCCGGCCAGTCGACGAAGTCGCCCAGACCCTCAATCACCTTTTTCGTGGTCGCACGCTGTTCAGCGATGCCTGGGTCGTCGACAAGCCCTGGGTCAGCACACTTTTCGAAGCCGCCCGAATTCCGCTCGAGTTTTCGGTGAGCCCGCTCGAACTCATCCTCACCGAGGCTCAGATGGAGCGATGGCACGCAGCCAAGCACTGCGTGCTGGCTGAAGTGAATCAGCAGCGGCATCGGGCAAGTATCGATGCGTGGGTCATTCAGCAGACTTATGTGCGTACCTTGCGCGAGACTGGTGCCGTATCGGCTTGATCAAGCACCCAACCCAGGGTGGACGCCGGGGTTGCAACCCAGGGTCGTGAAAGCTCGCATATACTTCGCGACACGATTGACCCGGGAGCAGACATGGCACGAATCGGCAGCAGCGACCTCGACATTTTCCCGATGTGTTTCGGCGGCAACGTGCTGGGTTGGACGGCGGACACCGAAGCCTCGCACGCCATCCTCGATGCATTCTGCGCAGGCGGCGGCAACTTCATCGATACGGCCGATGCGTATTCGCAATGGGTCCCCGGCAACCCCGGCGGCGTATCGGAAAGCGTGCTGGGCGACTGGATGGCGAAGCGAGGCAACCGCGCCAAGCTCGTCATCGCAACGAAAGTTGGCTCCAAGCGCGACCGGGCGGGTCTCTCGCCCGCAAACATTCGTTCCGCATGCGACGAATCGCTGGCTCGCCTGAAGACCGACTACATCGATCTCTACTACTGCCATCGCGATGATCCGAACACGCCGATCGCCGACGCCCTGGGCACCCTGAACGAACTCGTCAAGGCCGGCAAGATTCGCCACATCGCCGCGTCGAACTATTCGGCAGCCAGGCTGCGCGAAGCCCTCGATATCAGTCAGTCGAACGGCTACGCCCGCTTCGTCGCCCTGCAACCGCACTACAACCTCATCGTACGCGGGGAGTACGAGGGCGATCTCGCCGCACTCTGCGAGCGCGAAGGGCTCTCTTGCTTCCCCTATTACTCGCTTGCGGCCGGTTTCCTGACCGGCAAGTATCGAACGGCGGAACAGGTCAAAGGGGCCGCCCGCGAAGCGCGCGTCGGGGGCTACATCGACGACGTCGCATGGCGCGTACTTGCCGCCGTGGATGCCGTGGCCGCACGGCACAAGACGACGAACGCCATCGTCGCGCTGGCATGGCTGCTCGCCCAGCCGACCGTCGCAGCACCGATTGCCAGCGCGAGCCGGGTATCGCAGGTCGAAGGACTCCTGGCCGCCGTGCAATTGAAGCTCACGCGCGAGGATCTCGCCGAACTGGATACGGCCTCGCGTCGCTGATCCGGTCCGCACGCGTGACGATGAGCATCATGCGGATCGATTTCCCGGTCACCTCGCACGGGCGCGAGCGATCGGGGCCGCAGCGCCCACCCTCGGGCTCGCATGACCACGCGGCAATTCCCGCGACCCGGCATTGCCGCTTCGACACCAGAGCACACCCATGAACTTCGAATCCATCCGTTACGAGGTCTCCGAAGGTATCGGCCGCCTCACACTGAACCGTCCCGATCGCCTGAATGCGCTCACCTATCCCATGCTCGAGGAACTGCATCAGGTGTTCCGACGCGTGGCTGCCGATACGGACGGTGTCCGCGTCCTGGTGCTGACCGGCGCCGGTCGAGCCTTTTGCTCCGGAGCCGATGTCGTCACGCCGCGGCCCGAGCATGCCGACGATCCCAGGGAGAGCCTGCGCGACTACTACAATCCTGCATACCAGCTCCTGCGCAATCTGCCGGTTCCCACGATCGCGGCGGTGAACGGTCCCTGTGCGGGAGCAGGCATGAGTCTCGCACTCACCTGCGACATCGCCATCGCCGCGCAGTCGGCCTACTTCCTCGCTGCGTTCGTCAACATCGCGCTCGTGCCAGACGCGGGAGCGAGCTGGTTGATTTCTCATCGCATCGGTCATGCGAAAGCCGCGGGCATGCTGCTGCTCGGCGAGAAGATTCCCGCACCGGAAGCCGAACGCTGGGGTCTAGTCTGGAAGTGCGTCCCCGACGACCAACTCGCCGCCACCGCAGATGCGATGGCACACAAGTTCGCCAGCGGACCGACCCGAACCTACGATTACATCAAGCAGCTGCTGCGCGCTTCGGGCGGAAACGACCTCCTGCAGCAGATGCAGATGGAAAGCGACTTGCAGGCCAGGGTGAAGACCACGGACGACGCCAGCGAAGCGCGCCAGGCCTTCGCCGAAAAGCGCCCCCCACGCTTTCAGGGGCGATAACCCACTCGATCCGCGATCTTCGGCAAAGGATCACATTTTCCGCTAGTGTCCCGTGTCGGAGATTCGTAGCATAAGTGCGGGTCGCTACCATCGATCCCAAGCGTGGTAAAAGGGTCGAAATCGGCGCCAGACGCGAAGGAAACCGCCCCTCAAGTTGGACACCTGGCGAGGATTTCCGACAAAGTATGGCGTCGATTCTCGGCGCTTTTTCGGCACGCATCTCCGACACAGGACACTTGCCTTGAGCACTCGACCCACCTGCTACCCCCGGAGTCTCCCATGAGCGAATTTTGGCGCCGAACCGCCGTCGAGCTGGCCGAGCTCATCAGCACCAGGCAGGTTTCCGCAACGGACGTGGCGAAGGACGCGCTCGCTCGCCTGGAGGCAGCGAACCCGAGAATCAACGCGATCGTCGAGTACCGGCCGGATGACGTTCTCGAGCAAGCGGCAGCCGTCGACGCCGCGCTCGGTCGGGGCGACGATCCCGGTCCGCTCGCCGGCGTGCCCGTCACGATCAAGGTCAATACCGATCAGGCAGGCTACACCACCACGAACGGTCTGCGTTTGCAGCGCGACCTCGTCGCGACCACCGACAGTCCGCTGGTATCGAACTTTCGCAAGGCGGGTGCCATTCTGCTCGGTCGGACGAACACCCCGGCTTTCTCGCTTCGCTGGTTCACTCGCAACTCGCTGCACGGCCACACCCGCAATCCCTGGGACTACGCCATCACACCGGGCGGCTCGTCGGGAGGCGCCGCCGCCGGACTCGCCGCAGGCATCGGCGCCATTGCGCACGGCACCGACATCGGCGGCTCCATACGCTACCCGGCCTATGCATGCGGGGTGCATGGATTGCGCCCCACGCTCGGTCGCATCCCGGCCTGGAACCCAACCGGCGCCGACCGCCATGTCGGCGGCCAGCTGATGGCGGTCAGCGGGCCGCTCGCTCGCACGATCGCCGATGTTCGTCTAGCTTTCGGCGTCATGAGCGCCCGAGACATCCGCGATCCGTGGTGGACGGATGCTCCAGCGGTCGGGCCCAAGGTCCCCAGGCGCGTGGCCATGTGCGTGTGCCCGGACGGCATGAAAGTTCAGGACGAAGTCGCGGCAGCCGTTGCCGATGCCGGCAAGCGGCTGCAGGCTGCAGGCTGGGCCGTCGAGGAAGTCGAGTCCCCGCCGCTGCGCGAACCTGCGCAGATGCAAGCCATCCTGTGGTTGGCCGAGTTTCGGCGTGCCGGACGAGCCGCACTGGATCGCGAGGCCGATCCGGATGCCCTCTTCGTCTTTTCGCAAATGGAAGAACTTTGTCCCGCTCCCACGTTGGAAAGCTTCATGGACGCGCTCCAGCGTCGAAGCACCTTCCTTCGCGAATGGATGACTTTTTTCGATCGCTACCCCGTCGTGCTCATGCCGGTGTCGGGCGAGCTTCCCTTCGCCGACCAGGACGACGTGCGCAGTCCCGAACGATTCCGGCAGATCATGGCGGCCCAACTGCCGCAGCTGGGGCTGCCGCTCATGGGACTGCCAGGGCTCACCGTGAGCACCGGCCTTTGCGGCCGGTCGCCGGTCGGCGTGCAGTTGGTCGCGGCCCGCTATCGTGAAGATCTGCTGTTCGAGGCTGGCCTGGACATCGAGGCCCAGGGCGCGCCGACGACCCCCATCGACCCAGCCTGAATCCATCCCGATTTTCTTGTTGCGTCTCCGCTACGATGCGGTCGGTGGCACTCGACAAAAGCTGGGGATCAGTTGAACTCATCAATTTAGCGGAATTAAGCTAGGGGGATTCCTGGGCCAGTCCCAGGAAATTGCCTGGTTCGACCCATTGACTGATTGTCGCCATGACCCCTCCCGAGTCCGGATCGTTCGGAACACCCGCCGAGATCCTGCACGAGTTCACCGACAAGCTCTCTCGGTACGGCAGCATTCAGTCGTTGCGCCTTTTCTGTCGATCGGACCGGCCCGAACAGCTTCTGTGCATGGTGCAGATGGATTCGGGGGCCCCGGTAGCGGTCGCCCAATTTCCCAGAGCCTTCGTCACGGGCAACGACCTTTGCACTTTCGTCGAAGTCCCCAAGCATTTCACCTGCGCCAAGCGCGCAGAAGGCCAGATGTCGGTTCACACGTGCAGCGATTGCCGCAAGCACCTCGACCACGCAACCCTGCCTAGCCGTCAGCGGGGATAATCCCCCGATCCGCGAGTACCGGCTTCGATGCGAAAAGCGCCACATCCGAACCGGATCAACGCAGACGTTGCGCTCGCATCGGTCAGGAGGGCGATTTGTCGAGTTGCTCCTTCAGACCCGCTCTCAGTTTTTCGACCTGAGCCCGGATGTCGTCGCTGCAGCGAGCTTCACGCAGATACCGATCGAGATCGCTCAGTACCTGCTCGGCCTGGGCACGATTCTGTCGCTTGCGCTCCGCATTCGCGAGATTCGAAATGGCATCGAGGTAGACATGCGCGGCACGCGTCTGCAACACGAGGTGTTCGATATCCGGCGCCACGGATTTTTCGGCAGCATTCATGCGAGGTAGTCCTCCCCCTTTTTCGATGACCTACTTACGGGCATCTTTAGCCTAGTATCCTCATGGAACGCAAGTGTTGAATCAGCGGGGGACGTCACCACAGCACATCCATCACATGGCGTTCCTCCAGGGTGGTCGGCGTCCATGATCGAGCGAGCGACGTACGACTCGGATAGCCTGGGCACATTGCTGCCTCCCCGCCCGCGCGACCAACGACTTGCTCGCGGAATGGCTGCCTTGGCCTGCGCGCTCGCGAGCTTCGCCACAACGGCGGCGGACATCGCTCCCGAAGCAGCGTTCGAACAGCGCTGCGCACAACTGGCGAAGGTTGCCACGGTATCCGTCGCGTTCGAAGATCGCGCTGTCTCGTGGAATACCGCCCACGACGAGGCGCAATTGCGGCGGCTGGGCTCGCAGCCCAATCCCAATCACATCGTCCTCGGGCTGACCATCGCCCGCCCCACGGCCCGTCTGAACGTGAAGCACGCGTCACTGACAGAGGCATCGACCGGACGTGTCTGCATCTCGGGTTCGGTTTCCCTGACGCTCGGATTCACGGAAATGAGCGTCTACCTGGCATCCTCGCTGACGAACCCCTGCCGCCGACGCATCGTGGAAGAGCACGAGCTCGAACATGTGCGCATCTGGCGAACCCATCTGCGGGTCGGCGCCCATCTTGCGAGACCGCTCATCCAGCAGCAATTGGGTGAACCGCTCTATGCTGACGACCCCGCAGCTGCCGAGGCACTCCTGCGTGAGCGCGTCAACGAAATCACCGCGCCGATACTCGAACGAATCAGCGATGCCGCTCACGCCGCGCAACGCGAGCTCGATTCGCCGTTGTCCTATCAAACCGCAGCAAACCGCTTGCGCGCATGCCCATGAGGCGACGTACGTAAGCGGATCACCGAGACATCACCGCCGCTTGTCGACGGCATTTCAGAACGGTACGGCCCCTCCGGGCACTCGAAGTCTCGTACGTCATGCAACGCAGCACGCGCATGAGTACACCGGGACGCCGAGAATCCGGAACATGTCGTCTAGAGAGACTTGCGCCCGGCGACGATCCGCTTCAGCATTGCGGCATGTGGCGCCCATGCCACTCGGGTCGCACCGTTGTGCCATCTCATCGAGGAGAACGCTTTCATGACGTTTCGGAAATCATCGACGCTCGCCATCGTCGGCGCGTCCCTGCTCTGCGCCGTCGGCTCGGCCACCGGTGCCGAATCGTATCCCTCCAAACCGGGTCGTCTGATCCTGCCCTTCGGACCCGGTGCGTCGACGGACATCATCGGACGCATGTTCGCAGCGAAGTTCAGCGAAGCCTGGGGGCAAATGCTGATCGTCGACAACCGGCCCGGGGCCGGCGGCGTGGTCGGTACCGAAATGGCATATCGCGCGCAGCCCGACGGCTACACACTGCTCACCTACGGCATCAATCAGACGATTACGCCGCACCTATACAAGAAGCTGCCCTACGATCCGTTGCGCGACTTCATGCCGATCTCGCTTTACGCCACGATGCCCAACATCCTGTGCGTCCATAACGGGCTCCCGGTCAGGAACGTCGGCGAGTTCGTGAAATGGGCGAAAGCGAGTCCAGGCCAATACAAGTTTGCTTCCTCCGGGCTGGGCGCATCGCCTCACCTGACGATGGAACTGTTCAAGGCCGTCGCGGGCGTCGACCTGATACACGTCCCCTACAAGGTGGCATCGCAGGGCTACACCGACACCATTTCCGGCCAGATTCAGGCCTTCTTCTTCAATCTGCCGGGACCGCTACCGCATGTGAAGTCAGGTCGCCTGCGTGCGCTCGCCGTCACGTCGGCCAAACGGGCCGGCCAGGTCCCGGATGTACCGACCGTCATGGAGTCCGGTGTAAAGGATTTCGAAGTCACTGTGTGGCAGGGCTACGCGTTGCCCAAGGGCGCCTCCAAGACGCACGCCGCAGCGATTCATTCCGCCATGATGAAGGCACTCGCCGACGAAGATCTCAAGAAGCGATTCTTCGACGCTGGAGTGATGGCGGCACCCGTGACCCCGGAGGAATTTCAGAAGTTCATCCAGATCGAGTACGACAAGTGGAAGCGGGCGGTATCGCTCGCCGGCGTACAACCGAGCTGATCGGCGTTCGATGCCCCTTATCCGGCAGCCGCATCCCTTCGTGGGTGGAGCGGTTTGCGTTTGGGGGCATCATGCTTCCTGGAGGTTCCGCAGCAGGAACTACGCCAGCAGTATCCGCTGTTCACTCTTCGCATTGACGCGCACACAAGGGCCGCATTCCTCCCGCAACGGGGCGCCAGGCTGTTAGACTTTCTCCAGGAGGAGACTCGCATGCCACCCGCTCGCCGCAACGCCGCGACCTTACTCGCGCTCACCATATCGCTTGCATCTACCCTTGCTTCGGGCCAGACCTACCCGGAGAAGCCGATTCGGCTGGTCATCGGCTTCGCCCCCGGCGGAGCCGTGGATTTCGTGGCACGTCTGTTCGGACAAAAGCTCACCGAAACCTTGGGCCAGCCGGTGGTCATCGAGAACCGACCCGGCGCGGCAACAGCCATCAGCGCCGAACGCGTCGCGAAGGCTCCGCCGGACGGCTATACGCTCCTGCTCCTTCCCATATCCACCGCGGTCCAGTCCGCCGTGCGTACGAACCTTCCCTACGACCTCAAGCGGGACATCGCCGGCATCACCCAGGTCAGTGCAGGCCCGCTGATTCTGGTGAGCCATCCGTCGCTGCCGGTCAAAACCGTCCAGAACCTGGTCGATTTTGCGCGCACCCGGCCGGGGAAGCTCGAATGGTCCTCACCCGGCATCGGCAGCGCCAACCACTTTGCGGGGGAACTCTTCAACCTGCAGACGAAGACGCGCATGCTGCATGTGCCTTTCAAGGGGTCGAGCGAGGCCGTCGTTGCAGCCGCCACCGGACAAGTCGGCATCAGCTACTCGAGCGTGACCGGCGCACTGCCCATGCTGCAGGCTTCTCGGCTGCGCGCCATTGCGGTGTCGACCTCGACGCGTGTCCCTGCGATACCCGACATCCCCACGATTGCCGAGTCGGGCGTCCCGGGCTACCACTACGCCACCTGGTACGGATTCGCGGCTCCACAGGGAACCTCCAAGGAAATCATCGGGCGGCTCAACGCGACACTGGTGAAGATCGCACAGCTACCCGACGTCAACACCGCGCTCGTCCGTCAGGGCATGGTCGCGCAGACGGGCAGTCCCGAGCACTTCGGCGCACTGATCGCCAGTACGATCGAGCAGACGGCCACCCTGATCAAGGCGGCTGACCTCAAGTTGCAGTAGGCGTTTCAGGGCTGGATTCGCCCGGGCGCTTCCCTACACTCCCGTGGCGGGACCGAGCCTCGGGCAGCAGGGTCAGGCGGGCAACGACTTCGTCACCGCTCTGCCCCACGGTGAGTCGACACCGCCGTTCGGGCAGCAGCACCGAGACCAGCTCGAGCCCCGTTCCCAGACCGCGGCGCTGCGCGTAGTCGAAGCCGGTCGGCAATCGCGCCGGACCACCCAGAATCTCAATGACGATGCCCTCCGGACCGCCAAGGAGTTGCACACGAACGGCTCGCAGCGCCTGGGTTCGATCCAGATGCTTGATCGCGTTGGTGATGAGTTCGTTGATGACGAGCGCCAGCGGCACGGCGTCCGCCTGCGGCAAGACGATGTCCTTGAACTGCGCAGCGCAGCTGAAGGCGACAGGGGCCGATGCCCCCTGGATCGCGCTTTCGATGAGTTCGTGCAGTCGCAGCTGCGTATCGTGACTTCTGCCCTGAAGCCCATACACCTGAGCAATCGAACCGATCTGCGCGATTGCCAGTTCGAGACGCGCACTGACGGCAGGGTCCCCGCTGCCCTTGTAGCGCAGCAAGCCGATGACGCCCTGGAGGTGGTTCTTGATGCGATGATGCACTTCCCGCACGAGTGCATCCCGCTGCCGTTCGAGCGCCATAACACGACCCGCCTCCGCGAGCTTCTGTTCGGTGATTTCGATGCTGACCCCGACCAGTCCGGCCACGCCGCCATCATCGTCGAGAAAAGGTGATTTCGACGTTGACACCCAGCGCTCGCGCCCATCGCTGTCGTGCCACGATTCCTCCACGTTCTTGATCGAGGACTTCGAAGAAAGCACGTGCCTGTCGCTTTCTGCGGTCGCCTGCGCCAATTCGCGCGGCATGATCCGTTCGTCGCCATTGCCGATGATCTGCGCCGCCGGGAATCCGAGAAACGCGGACGCCGCCGAATTGACTCGCGTGTAGCGCCCCGCCGCATCCTTGGTGTAGACCATGGCCGGCATGGCATCGATCATCGCCTCCAGTTCACGGCTGCGCTGCGCCACCTGGGATTCCGCCTGCTTCATGCGCTCGATGTTCACGGCCACACCGAACCAGCGCACGATGTGCCCCTGCGCATCGCGAATCGGGCGTCCGATGACCTTGAACCATTCGTGCACGCCGTCGTGGCGACGCACACGATACTCCAGATCGTACACCCCTCGCCCCTGGACGGCCGCATCCCATGCTTCCATCGCACGATCCCGATCGTCAGGATGCAGCAGGAGATGCCAGCCGACACCGAGATGCCCGGACATCGGTACCCCCGTGTAGTCGACCCACTGCTGACTTTGATAGTCACACGCGCCGTCCGGACGAGTGGTAAACACCATGCCGGGGATGGACTCGAGCGTCTGACGGTAGAAGTATTCGCTGTCGCGAAGCGCATCCTGAACATGCTTGCGTCCGGTGATGTCTTCGCTCATCGCAACGATGCCACCCACGCTGTTGTCGGCACGATACCAGGGACGGACTTCCCAGCGCAGCCAATGCACGCTG
>JBIKKL010000582.1:0-3536 GCA_044360365.1 Burkholderiales bacterium
GGCTGCAGCATCCATTCGCACAACGCCTCGAACATGGAAACCTCGACGCGACTGCCCTTCCCCGTGCGCGCGCGCTGCAGCAGCGCCGCCAGGACGCCGGAATAGGCGTACATGCCCGTACAGATATCGGCAACGGACGCCCCGACCTTTGCCGGCTGATCGCCCGTCCCGGTGATGGAGAGCAGCCCCGCTTCGCTTTGAATGAGCAGGTCATACGCCTTCTTGTCGCGATACGGACCGCTGTCGCCATAGCCGGAGATGTCGCAGACGACGAGACCGGGATACTTCGGGTGCAGCGCACCCACCCCCAATCCGAGCCGTTCCGCTGCACCCGGCGCGAGATTCTGAATGAATACGTCCGCGCGACCGACCAGCCGCTCCATGACATCTCGCCCGCCCGGCTGTTTCAAGTCGAGCGTGAGACTCTCCTTGCCTCGATTCAGCCAGACGAAATACGCTGACATGCCGCGCACGTTTTCGTCGTAGGCGCGGGCGAAGTCGCCCGGGCCCGGGCGCTCGATCTTGATGATGCGCGCGCCGAGATCGGCGAACTGGCGCGTGGCAAACGGCGCTGCGACAGCCTGCTCCAGCGCAACGACGGTGATCCCCTCCAGCGGTCTCACAGCGGCACTCCGTCAGAACGACCGCGGCATGCCAAGCACATGCTCGCCGACATACGACAGAATGAGGTTGGTCGAAATCGGCGCAACCTGATACAGGCGCGTCTCTCGGAACTTGCGCTCGACGTCATACTCGGCGGCGAAGCCGAAGCCGCCGAAAGTCTGCAGACATGCATTGGCCGCCTCCCATGAGGCTTCCGCGCCGAGATACTTCGCCATGTTCGCTTCGGCACCGCAGGGCCTGCCCGCATCGAAGAGATCGGCGGCCTGGAAGCGCATGAGATCGGCCGCGCGGGCATTGATATACGCCTTGGCGATCGGGAACTGGATGCCCTGGTTTTGTCCGATGGGGCGATCGAACACCACGCGCTCGCGTGCATAGGCACTGCCCTTCTCGCAGAACCAGCGGGCGTCCCCGATGCACTCGGCGGCAATCAGTATCCGCTCGGCATTCATACCATCAAGGATGTAGCGGAAGCCCTTGCCTTCCTCGCCGATCAGATTCTCGGCCGGCACTTCGAGATTGTCGAAGAAGAGCTCGTTCGTCTGGTGATTGACCATGTTGCGGATGGGATTCACGGTGAGCCCCTTGCCGACGGACTCGCGCAGATCCACCAGAAAGACCGACAGGCCCTCGGATTTGCGCTTCACTTCGTCGAGCGAGGTCGTACGCGCGAGGAGCAGCATCAGATCGGAGAACAGCACTCGCGAGATCCATACCTTCTGGCCGTTGACGATATAGCGGTCGCCCTTGCGCACGGCGGTGGTCTTGAGTTTGGTGGTGTCGGTTCCCGTGGTGGGCTCGGTGACGCCGAAGGACTGCATGCGCAGTTCGCCCGTGGCGATCTTCGGCAGGTAGCGCTGCTTCTGCTCGGGCGAGCCGTGACGAAGCACCGTACCCATCGTGTACATCTGCGCGTGGCAGACGCCCGAGTTGCCGCCGCTGTGATTGATCTCTTCCAGGATGACCGACGCGGCAGCCACCCCAAGGCCCGAACCGCCGTATTCCTCGGGGATCAGGGCCGAGAGCCAACCGGCATCGGTCAGCGCCTTCACGAAGGCTTCGGGGTACGCGCGCGCCTCGTCGATCTCGCGCCAGTACTCGCCGGTGAATTGGCTGCACAAGGCACTCACGGCCTCGCGCACTTCGGGATACATTTTGAACGTCTCGATGGGTGCCATGGGAACGGTAGGAAGAACAGTTGTGGTTGGATGAATGATGCCCCCGGGCGATGCGTTGCCGCGCTGCGTCCTTGACGGCAACGGAAGCACGCCACTAATCTTCGGGCGCCTCAATTCTAAGGCCTTTTGAACGGACGAACGATGAAGATCGCAGAGTACCTGCTGCAAACCCTCGAGCGTTGCGGAGTGCGCGCGATCTTCGGCAACCCCGGAACCACCGAGATCCCGCTGGTGCGAATGTGCGAAGCGCGTGAGCGATTGCGCTACGTCGTCGCCCTGAGCGAAGTCTCGGCGGTCCCGATGGCCGACGGCTACGCCCGTGCGACACGCTCGCTCGGCGTGGTCAACCTGCACGTCGCCCCCGGTCTGGGCAACGGCATGGGTGCGCTCTACACGGCAGGCATCGCCAAGACACCGCTGCTCGTCCTCGTCGGCGGCCAGGACCGACGCTTGCTTCACACGTCCCCCATCCTCTACGGCCCGCTCGAAGCCATGGCCGGCAGCGTGTGCAAGAGCGTCCTGCGGCTCGACTCGACATACGACGCTGCGGCCAACGTCCGCAACGCGATCCGCACGGCGCTGACCCCTCCGTTTCGCCCGGTAGCACTCATCTGCCCCCCGGATCTGCTCGAAGAGGAGATCGACGCCGAGCCCGGTGCGGTGCACCCCGCACGCTTGAGCAGCATCGATTCCGCGCAAGCCGCCGATATCGCGGCGATGCTCGCCGACGCGAAGAATCCGGCGTTCATCGCCGGCGAAGACGTCCATTGGCACGACGCCGCGGGCGAGTTGAAGCTGCTCGCGGAATCGCTGAATGCCCCCGTCTACGTGGCCCCCTACACGCCGGTGCTGCCGATCGACGCGTCATCCCCGTCCTACGCGGGCTATCTCTCCCCGGGTTTCGGCGGCATCGCGGACCGACTCGCCGCTCACGACGCACTGCTGTTCGTCGGTCAGCGAACGCTGCGCACTACGCTTTATGCCGAGATTCGACTGCCGGAACGCAAAGCGTGGATCGGTGACGACCCGACGACGATGCCGCTCGGCGACGAATTCGCCATGGCGCATCTGGCAGATATCCGTGCGTCACTGGCCGCAGTGCGCGCCGCGATCGGTCAACGCACCCGTCCAGCCGCCAAGCGTTGGCGATTTGCAATGGGTCTGCCGCAAGAGCGTACGCCGTTTCACCCTACACTTGCGGTACAGGCGGTCCTGCACGCATTCCGTGAAGCGCTTTTCTTCGACGAAGCGGGACTATCGACCTCGGACGTACGCCAGTGGATGAATTGCAACGCCGGCGACTACATCATCAACGGCTCCGGCGGCATCGGCTGGGGGCTCGCAGCTTCAGTCGGCGGCGCCATCGGTCGTGACGATCGACAGGTCGTGTGCATCGTCGGCGACGGCTCGTCGCTCTACGCCTCCGAGTGCCTGTGGACGGCAGGCAATCGCGGCACGCGGCAACTGACCGTGGTGTTATCGAATCGTCGCTACGCCACCTTGAATGCGGCCGCCTCCAAGCTCACCGGACACGATCTCGATCTTTTCTCGATCGAGCCGCCGATTCTCGACTTCTCCGGTCTCGCGAAGCTCTACGACCTCGCGTTCGAGCGTGCGCGCAACCAGGACGAGCTCGATGCCATCCTGCAGCGCCTGAACGGCCGCGTGGAACGCAACACGCTGCTGGAAATCGTGTTCGACGGCAAGGTCCAGCCCGTGACGGCGAGCCGTCAC
>JBIKKL010000583.1:0-3535 GCA_044360365.1 Burkholderiales bacterium
CTCAACTACGCGCGCTGGGCACGCTTGCAAACCTCGCATTTATCGGCGAAACCGACGAATATCTACCGCATCTCGAATCGCTGGCCCTGCCGGCGCAGACTCGAGGCGGAGCCATTCACGACGCGCGCATTGCGGCCATCTGCGTTTCGCACGGCGTGGCTGAACTCTGGTCAGCCGACCGCGACTTCTCCCGGTATCCGCAAATCGTCGTGCGAAATCCCTTGATCGGATGACTGCGCCGTAGTCGCCAGTCGCGGCGAGTAAAGCGCCACCCAAAGCCTGAGCGGATCGTGCCGGGCTGATTCTTCACCAGTTCCCGGTACTCGCCGACGCGCAGCTTTTTGCGTTGTCGGCGGTTCAGGCATCGGAGCCGACCAGCGGAGGGTGGTCGGTTCAGCATGAGTGAGTCCTCGAGTTCGCCGCGTCCAGGCGCAGCACGGTGTCCGTCAGCAGCCGGTCCAGCACCGAGAAGTCGATCCCGTCCGACGCCGGCGGCGCGGCCGCTTCCAGCCGCGTCAGTTCGGCATCGACGAAGGCGTTGATCGCGGGCAACGGCGGGCCCACCTCCGATTCCATCGCGGCGCGCTTGGCCACCAGCAACTGCTCGATGGCCATGCGCAAGCCGGCATCGGTCACGATCCCGTCGACCAGGGCTGTGAACCGCATCGGCGCCACGCCGCGCCCTCGCTCGATCCACAACGCCGCCAGCAACGGCCGCAGGACATACAGGTACTTCTTCAGGCGCACCGTCTCGCCGCGCAAGTACTCACGATAATTCCTGCGGGCCATGTGGACGTAGTGGTGGAACGAACGCTCGGGCCGATGTGTGTCCAGCGCGGCGTCACGCATCGCGCCGAGGAACACAGCGTCGGCCCGATAGACCACCGGCGAATCCAGCCACTCGATCAGCGTTGCGTTACCCTTCATCAGCAGTCCCAGCGCCTTGCGCAATTCCCAACCGTTGATGTCCAGCACGTCGGAGATCGGCACCTCGATCACGTCGCGCGCGGGGTTGACTTGCAGGTACCAGGCCAACGGGTGCACGTAAAGAAAGCGCACGTCATAGTCGCTGTCGGGGGAGGCGAAACCCCAGCCGCGGCTGCCCGACTCGCAGGCGTAGAGCACGCGCACGCCGTGCTCGACTTCGATCGCAGCAAGGCGCGAGATGATCTCGGCTCTGATGGCGGGAGATATAGGGTGCTCGTCCATGTGGGTATGCGCTAAAGCAGCCTGCGGCGGCGGTCATCGGGCAGGGCGAGGAAGGCATCCACGATTCAGTCGGCCCGAGGCTGAGCGACGGCGCGCATGATTTCTGCGATCCAGGCGGGCGCGTGGCGCAGATCCTTGAGCAGTTGCTGCTTGTCTTCTTCCCGAATATTTCGGCGCAGCGCATCGACTGTTCGTTCATCCACGTTGTGCTGCCCGATCCAGCGCAATGCCTGGATGACTGTGCCGCTCACCCGGCCCGCGGTCGCCATCTGCTTCGGCGTCGTCTGCTTGAGGACGATCTGGCGCTTGCCGAGCTGTACTTTTCGGGCACGGCCATCAGTCAGGAAGACTGCGCGCACCGGCACTTGAGTCGACAGCCCCAAACTGTTGGCCGCGTGGGCGCCGGAGGCTTGCAGCTTGTTGCTGTCTCTGTCGCTCAGTGCCTTGGCGATGTCGTCGGTAGACGGGGAGAGGATGCCGAGGCTAGCGTCCGTGCGGGGGTAATCGTAGAGGCCGCGGGTCAACCGGCGGATCGTGCCGCTTCTGGCGTGGCGCATGAGCGCGAGGCCGATGGCTCTGCGGCTACCGAGATCGAGAAAATACTTGCGAGCAATGCCGCGGGCATCTGCAAACGTGCGAGGACCACGCCTTCGGTCGTCACCTCCGATCACTGCCGGAAGGGCGGCCACAGGCGTGCTGTGTGCACCAGGGCCAAGATCCACACGGTGTCGGCTTGCACCTCGTAAACCACCCGGTAGCTCTCGTGCGGGATCAGCTCGCGGGTGCCCGGGATCTGCCCGGGCCGTCCCATCAAGGGGTGCTCGACCAAGGGGTCGACAGCTGTCCCGAAGAGCTCATCCATGCGGACTGCGGCGAGCGGGCTTTCCTGGGCGATGAAGTCGATGATATCGGCGCGGTCTTGCTCGGCGGACAGCGTCCACAAGACCCTCATGCGTCAGCGCCACCCGCTTTGGCCCGCAACGCGCGACGACGAGCAGCGAAGCGCGTTTCGACTTCGTCGTGACTGGCGACCTGGCCGGCCGCAACCTGCGCTCGCGCCGCATCGACCTTGGCGCGCAGAAACGCGTCGTACTCGCGTGCCTGCCTTTGACGCTCGACGTATTCGCGCATCAACTCCCGCACCACTTGCGACGCCGGGCGATGGCTTGCCTCGGCCTCGGCCATGAAGGCGTCGCGCAGTTCGGGCTCCAGCTTCATAGTGAACACGGCTTCCTTGGACACGCCCGGCTCCGAGAACTTTGGTAAAGACCAAGTATATACATGTTCAGTACCTGTCGCCGAGCTACATTGCGCAGTCGGATCCGAACAGGCGCAACGACCTGGCCACCCTTGCCGTTCCCCTCACCGGGGTGAGCCGCGCACAGGGCCTGCTGCTGGGGCGCCTGTCCGACGTCGGCCTGGAACTGCGGGCCCAGGCAAGCCTGTCGACGCTGACCGAGGACGTGGTGAAGACCAGCGCGATCGAAGGAGAACAGCTCAACGTCGAATCGGTGCGCTCGTCCATCGCGCGCCGCCTGGGTGTGGACATCGGAGCGCTGGCGCCGGTGGATCGGCATGCCGAATGCGTGGCCAAAATGGTGCTCGACGCCACGGGCAACTGCAACGCGCCGGTCTCGCGGCAACGCCTGTTCGGCTGGCATGCGGCGCTTTTTCCGACCGGATACTCCGGCCTTACGAAGATCAACGTCGGCGCCTGGCGCGACGATGCCGGCGGCCCGATGCAGGTGGTGTCCGGGCCGCTCGTTCGCCGGCGGGTGCATTTCGAAGCGCCGCCCGCGGATCGGCTGGACGAAGAGACGGGTCGATTTCTCGACTGGGTCAATGCGGCGTCCGGCGAGCCGACGCTGGTCAAGGCCGGCCTTGCCCATCTGTGGGTCGTGACGTTGCACCCGTTCGACGACGGCAATGGCCGCATCGCCCGCGCCATCGGCGACTTGCTGCTCGCCCGGGCCGATGGCAGTCCACAACGCTTTTACAGTCTTTCGGCGCAGATCCAGCGGGAGCGCAAGGCCTACTACGACATCCTGGAGCGCACCCAAAAGGGCACGCTCGACGTCACGGCATGACTCGCGTGGTTCCTCGATACGTTGCATCGCGCCGTCGATCAGGCGCAGCACACCCTCGATGCCGTGCTCGCGAAGGTGCGCTTCTGGCAGCGCTTCACCGGCACACCGATGAACGAGCGTCAGGTGACGTTGCTCAATCGATTGCTCGACGGCGTCGAAGGCAAACTCACGACCGGCAAGTAGGCGAAGATTGCCAATTGCTCACCGGACACGGCGCTCCGCGACATCAACGAGCTGCT
>JBIKKL010000584.1:0-3524 GCA_044360365.1 Burkholderiales bacterium
GCTTCCGCCTGCTGCTTGGTCATCTGCATCTGGCCGAGGAGGGCCGCCGTCGTCCACTCCTTGCTCTGGCCAACCGCCTTGGCGATCTTGGCCCAGGACAAGCCCTTCTTGAGCCGGGCCATGACGATCATTTCGGTGACATCCGTACGCTTCAGGGGTTTTGCCATGCTGGCTGCAGCCAACAGAGCCTCCGGCGCATCGCTTTTCTTCATGATTTCTCCTTCGTGGGTCAGTGTCTCAAGGTGACCACGACGCGATCGTTTACCGCGGTCGTGTTTTCAATCGGGGCGGATGGCTGGGGAGCATCCACGCCCGGACAGACCACCGGCGGATTGCGCTGATCGTAGCCGGCGGGCGAATCTTCGTTGAACTTGCGCGATCGGGTGACGAGAAAATCGACCAGGTGATTGCGCAGCGGGTAGTAGTTGGGCTCTTTGTGGATGGTGTCGCGATGACGATCGCGCGGAAGCGGATTACGCACGATCTCGGCCACCTTCGCATGCGGCCCGTTGGTCATGAGGACGATCTTGTCGGCGAGAAGGATGGCTTCGTCGACGTCGTGCGTGATCATGAATACGGTTTGCCGCGTCTCTGCACAGATTCGCAGAACTTCATCCTGAAGCACCCCGCGGGTCAGTGCATCGAGGGCGCTGAAAGGCTCGTCCATCAGGAGCATCTTCGGTTCGATGGAGAGTGCCCGCGCGATGCCGACACGCTGCTTCATCCCGCCGGAGAGTTCGGCGGGACGCTTCTTCTCCGCGCCTGAGAGGTTCACCAGCGCGAGGTACTTCATGCAATGCTCGCGGACCTTCTCCGAACTCCAGGACGGCCAGCGCGACTGCACGGCGAAAGCGACGTTGCCGAGCGCGGTGAGCCACGGCATCAGCGCGTGGCTCTGAAAGATGACCGCCCGATCCAGACTCGGCCCGTTGATTTCGCGGCCTGCGACGAACACGTAGCCCTCGCTGGCCGTATCCAGCCCTGCCAGCACGTTCAGGATGGTCGTCTTGCCGCAGCCCGAGTGACCGATGAGGCACACGAACTCCCCGGCTTCGATGCCGAAGTGAAGATTCTCGAATACGGTCGTCTCGGCGCCGCCGCGCGAGCGGAAACGCTTGGCAATGCCTTCGATGCGAATGAGCGGCTCGGCCATGGTCTTATTCCGGAAAGGTGACGAGACGCGACAGGCGCTCGAGCGATCGATCGAGAATCATCCCGACGATGCCGATCGCCAGGATGCCGCACACGATGTTGCTGATCGAGAGGTTGTTCCACTCGTTCCAGACGAAGTAGCCGATCCCGGTGCCGCCCACCAGCATCTCGGCCGCCACGATGACCAGCCACGCGATGCCGATGGAAATTCGCATGCCGGTCATGATGGTCGGCGCCGCCGCGGGCAGGATGACCTTCAATGCCTTGCGAATCGGTCCGACTTCGAGTGTGAGCGCTACATTGAGCCACTCGCGCCGCACGCTGGCGACACCGAACGCGGTGTTGATCAGCATCGGCCACAACGAACAGATGAAGATCACGAAGATCGCAGAGACGCCGCTGTCCTTGAGCGTGAAGAGCGCCAACGGCATCCACGCAAGCGGCGACACGGGCTTGAGCACTTGAATGAACGGATCGAGCGCCTTGTACACGGTCGGCGACATGCCGATCAGAAACCCGATCGGAATCGCAACGAGTGCCGCGAGAAAGTAGCCCCCGAGCACCCGCGCGAGCGAGTAGCCGAGCTGAATGCCGATGCCTTTGTCGTTGGGTCCGTTGTCGTAGATCGGATTGGTAATGTGGGACCAGATCTTCGATCCCACATCCGCTGGCGTCGGCAACGTCGACTTCTGCCCGGTGGCCGCGCTCGCCCCCACCAGCTTGGCGTACTCCGCATCCACCGTCTGTACGCCTGCCTTGGGCAGGGTACCCACATGCCATATGCCCAAAAACAGCGCCAGTATGACCACCGACAGCAGCAAGGCCCGCCAATCGAAACTCGTCTTCATGATGCCTTCTCCTGCGTACTCTCGGTACCCGACGGCTCAGCGCTTGATCGCGAAGCTCGCGATGTACTCGGCCGGCCTGGCCGGATCGAATTCCTTTTTCATCACGCTGAACTTCTTCATCGTCGATGAAGGCGGCGTGAGGCCCACTTCCTTCATGAGGCGCGCCGCATCGGTGGCGAGGAAGACTTCGCTGGCAACCTTGGCGTAATCGACATCACCCTTGATCTGCCCCCAGCGCTTCATCTGCGTGAGAATCCAGATCGCAAACGAGTGCCAGGGAAAAGGATCGAAGTCGATGCGCTCGGGCACCTTGCGCACGCCGCCCAGCCCGTCGGCGAATGTGCCCGAAAGCACCTGCTCGACCACCGTGACCGGCTGATTGAGATAGTTGGCCGGCGCGATGGCCTCGGCGATCTGCTTGCGGTTCTCCGCCTTGCGGGCGAAAGCCGTGGCATCCAGGATGGCCTTTAGCAGCGCGTGGTAGGTGTTCGGCATCGATGTCACGAACTCTCGGCTCGCGGCAAATGCGCAGCACGGGTGGCCATCCCATATGTCGCGAGACAACGTGTGGATGAAGCCCACGCCGTCGTACACCGCGCGCTGGTTGACGGGATCCGGCGCGAGGAAACCGTCGATGTTGTCGGCACGCATGTTCGCAACCATCTCGGGGGGTGGCACGGAACGGATCTGGACGTCCTTGTCCGGATCGATGCCGTGCTCGGCGAGGTAGTAGCGCAACAGGTAATTGTGCATGGAGTAATCGAAGGGCACCGCGAACTTGAAGCCCTTCCAGCTCTTGGGATCGCGCTTGTCCTTGTGCTTGATCGCAAGCGTGATCGCCTGTCCGTTGACGTTCTCTATGGCAGGTGCGGTGTACGGAATGGCCGCCGACCCGATGCCCAGCGTGATCGCCAAGGGCATGGGCGAGAGCATGTGCGCAGCGTCGTACTCCTTGTTGAGCGTCTTGTCGCGCACGACAGCCCAACCCGCGGTCTTGATGACCGACACATCGAGACCGTGCTTCTTGTAGAAGCCCATGGGGTGCGCCATGATGATCGGCGTCGCACAGGTAATCGGAATGAAGCCGACTGCGAGTTTTTCCTTCTCGACCTTGCCTGGCGCTTGGGCGAAAGCTTCCCTCGCCGCACCCAGCGGGAAGAAAGTCTGAAGCGCAGCCATCGCCGTGCCGGCACCGACCGTTCTCAGGAAGTTGCGACGCACGCTATCCTGAGGAAAGATCGCGCGCATGACCGCCTGTTCGACGACGCGGGCCGCCATCGCTTCTTCAGATGCCATCGCCGCATCGTGCTCGGCTTTGCTGCCGTGTGCACCGCAGCTGCATCCTCCGCCCAGCGTTCTGTGCTCGTCGAATGGGTTGTCGAACAGACTCATGGTTTCGCTCCCGTAGTGTCGTGGTAAACATCGTAGGCAACCGCAGCGGGACTTCCTATCGCCGCCGCATCGATTCGTTTGTGGTAAACGCAGCCCTCTCTTGTAGTGGTTTCGCTACACACCGTGAACACC